>JABSPR010000165.1 GCA_013214975.1 Flavobacteriales bacterium | reverse complement strand
CTTTATCTTCTTTTAATTCGGATGTTGTAAGAACTACAATTGTAGGGGGTTTCTGTGTAGCCGGGACTATTTGTCGGAACTCCCTTAGAAATTGATGTCCATCCATAACCGGCATGCTAATATCAAGGAGTATTAGTGTGGGTAGTTGTTTGCCAATAGATATTTTGTCATGAATATATTCAATGGCTATTAGGCCATTTGTTTTGGTTGTGATTTTGTTAAAAGCGTTTGTTTGGTTTAGCATCCTTTGGCATAAGAATATGGCTGTTGAGTTGTCTTCTATAATTAATGCTTCGTGGTGTTTGGGCATATGATTGAATATTGCATTCGTAAAGTATTCTTCTTGAATTTGTTTGTACTTAATATTACTCCTTAAATATTAATAAGTAGTAAATATTCTGTGGAAAGGCAGGGCTGGACTGTGAAATGCGAGATAAAAAGTATGAATTAAGGTGCAGAGATTATGCAATTGTCATTTTTTGTTTTTTCAATTTCAACTTTTAAGTCGAAGTCATTTTTAAGGATTCTTGCTTTGGTTCTGTTTTGCTGTTTCCACTCTTTCCTTTCTTTCCCTTTAATAAATCGACGAATGTCTACCTCGTTTTCAAGGTTCAATCCTGGCACCTTTTTAGGTTTTCCAGTATTTTCATCCATCGCAACCATTGTAAAGAAGGATGTATTGGTGTGCTTAACAATACCTTTTCTGAAGTTCTCCGCGATAACCTTAATGCCAATTACAATCGAAGAAGATCCTACATAATTAACTCTCGCGTGCATACTTACCAACTCACCTACATTGATTGGTTGAAGAAAATCTACGCCATCAACAGAAACAGTAACGCAATAACCCTTGCTATGCGTTGATGCGCATGTGTACGCAAGTTTATCCATCATAGAAAGTACATAGCCACCGTGAACTTTTCCTCCAAAGTTTGCATAAGATGGAACCATCAGTTCACTAAATGTAGTTTCTGTACTTGCAGGGGTATTAAAGATTTCGGTCATAGGACAATAGGTTTGGTGCAAAAATATTTATTCTCACTGAAGTGAGGTTCTTTGTTATACGCTTTTTAAAATAAATTAATAGTTAATGTAGGGTATATCTTGAAAAGTGTGTCATAAAGGAAACAAAACAGAATAAAATGAAACGAATAATAAGAGTAATTCCCGTATTGATTATAGTAATGTTTTTAACTTATTGTATTAGAGATAGATATGTCAGAGGGGGAGGAGAAACAGTTACGAAAGAATTAAGTATTGGATCCTTTAGTGCAATCGATTTAAGCGTCTCTGCACATGTAACAATTAGTCAGGGCAAAACGCAATCTGTAACGGTTACTGGTGGGAAAAGAACAATTGAATTATTAAAAAAGAAAGTAAGAAATAATACGTGGGACATAGAGCTAGATCGCCATTGTTTTAATAGCGATGATTTGGAAATAGATATCGTTGTATCTGATATTGAATCGGTTGATATTTCAGGTTCTGGTGAGATTGTTATAAATGATTTTGAAGATCAGGAAAGTTTGGATATTGATATTTCGGGATCAGGAGTTGTGGATTTACACCATTTTGAAGGTGCTAGAACACTCAATATAGAGATTACCGGAAGTAGTTCGGTAAATGCCAACGATGAAATTGAATCTTTGCAGTTTCAATATGTTGATATTACGGGATCAGGCGTGTACAATGCTGTTAACGTTAGTAGTATTGATGCGGAGATTGATATTTCAGGAAGTGGTGAGTGTTGGGTTACTGTATCGGAAGATCTTGAAGTTGATATTACTGGACCTGGTGATGTGTATCATAATGGTGCTACAAATGTGAGTTTCGATATTACGGGGTCAGGAGATATTATTGTGATTAACTAATAAGGCTTTATTTATTTAATAATTGGTTAAGCTCTTCCTTTTAAGGAAGGGCTTTCTGGTTTATAGGCCGGCGTACTCCGCTTTGACTAATTATAGATTAGATTTGTTGCCATGGATCCGGTACACGATCAGCTTTTTCAAAAACAACTTCTCACTCCCGGGCAGCATCATCGATTAGATGATGTTCATCAAAATAGGATTGTTTCTATCTATTACGAATTGCGGTTCTTTTTATATGTAGGAGCGCTGATGTTTGCCAGTGGTATAGGATATTTTGCTTACACGAACATAGGCGAAATGATGCATATTATTGCCATTACTTTAATTGCTCTGATTACGGGAATTAGCTCTTATTATGTGAAAATAAAAGCCACTACGTTTAGCTGGTTAGAAATTGAAGTTAATGATCCTTATTTCTCTTATATACTTTTATTAGGTGCATTGTTATTTGCTTCTCTATTAACCTACTTGCAAGTTTATCTTGAAGTAGGGAATCAATTCGGCAGTTTTAGTTCTATGCTCGCTTCTGTCGTGTTTTTTTATCTCGCATATCGATATGATAGCAGAAGTGTCTTATCACTGGCTATAGCGGCTTTTATTGCTTCTGTAGGGTTAAGTATAAATTTTGTTGATTGGGTTAAAGGAGATTGGGAACAATCTCCTTTCATGTATGATATAGGAATGGGTATGGGACTTGTATTATATGTAGCTGGATATTTGTCGAAAGAAAAAAGGATGAAAGAGCACTTTGCCTTCACGTATATGAATTACGGAGCACTCTTGATTTTTGTGAGTGGATTGAGCAATACGTTCGATAGTGATTATGGTGTATTTGATGCCCTTATTACCTTGGTTACGGCTGCTTATATTGGTTATCGTTCTTGGGTTGAAAAAGAATATACCTTCTTTCTTTATGCAAGTGTTGTGGGGTATATACTATTTACATTTCTCTTTTTTAAACTAACTGGTGATGGAGCATGGGTATTGTGGATCTATTATTTACCAATAAGTAGTTTTGCAATAGTTTGGTTACTAATCAAGAAAAGACACCATTTTGTAGATGTTTAATTCTTGGATTGCATATAATAAGGACGAGTTGATAAATCTAATTATCAAGAGTAAAGCGCAAAACTGGTGCAAGAGTGAAGTGATCAGTAAAGAGCAAAACGAGGAAATAGCACTTGCCCACCCATCGAACTTATATTCACCAAGTGTTCCATTACGGATTTGGTATTTCATTTTTACTCTGTTTGGGGGGCTAACAGCTGCTGGTCCATTTGGTCTGCTTTTTTCAGATATTGGAGGAAAGGGTATTCGGGTATTAATGATTGTTTTAGGGGTTGTAATGGTGATCATTACCGACCGATTAATAATTGTAAAGAATCATTATAAATCGGGAATGGTAGAGGCGGGTATTTACGCAGGGTTTATATTAATCTTATCTGGGATCTTTATGTTTGAGCCAGATACTATGTATGTCTATCCTCTGCTATCTCTTGTAATTGCAACTTTTGTAGCCATTAGATATATGAACATTACGGCATTGTTTTTTGCAGTTTTTTTCTTGGGTTGGCTCGTATTTCAGGTTTTGCATGACTTGGGTGGCCTATTTGAAGCGCTACTGCCCTTTGAGTTGATGGCTCTTTTTGGAGGGTTATATCTGTTGATACAGAAATTAAAAACCAGAGAGAATGTCTTCTTCTGGGAAGATCAGTTTATACTATTGGATTCGCTTAGTCTATTAATATTCTATATTGTAGGTAATTATTTTGTGGTTAGAGAGCTGAGTATTGAAATGATGGATCTTCATTTAAAGGAGGATGAAGACATTCCTTTTGCGTTTTTATTTTATGGATTAATAGTCTTGATTCCTATTCTGTATCTGTATATAGGGTTTAAGAGTAAGTCGATTTTATTTATACGTATGTCACTGATAGTCACGTTAATTACGATACTTACATTCAGGTATTACTTTAGTATTGGTCATCCAGAGATTACGGTAACAGTTGGAGGGGCACTTATGTTGATTCTTGGTTTGGTAGGAATGAATTATTGGAAAGAAGACAAGCATTCGTTTACCCGTAAATTGGTGCTGAAAGACAAGTGGGCGAATCCGGAAGGAGCTGATTTTATTGTTTCGCAAACAATGAGCACAAATAGCGGAGACTCTAACCCGGTTGATGAAATAGGCGGAGGAGGATCTTTTGGTGGTGGCGGTGCCAGTTGTAAATTCTAGTACTAGCTTTCACGACGAATTATTCCAATATTTGTATTCTGTTCAAATATCTTTAAAACAACCTGCTTATGGAATCCAATAGTCAAGTAAAATGCCCGAATTGTGGTGCCGACATTGATGTACAGGATATTCTCTCTCATCAATTGGAAGATGAGATTAAGCAAAAGTACCAAGCCGAAATAGCACAAGAAAAGAAGAAGTACGAATCTCAGTTAGGTGATCTGGAAAAAGCAAAGGAAGATTTTGCAAACGTAAAGCGAAAGGAGAATGAGTTATTCCAAGATCGACTAGAGAAGCAGCTGAGAGAAGAAAGGAAGGCGATAGAAGAACGTGTAAAGGGTAAAGTAGAGGAAGAGCAGTCTGAGCAGTTTAAGGCCCTTCAAAACGAATTAAACGAGAAGTCGGAACAGGTTAAAGAACTAAACCGATCTAAAGCAGAAATTGAAAAATTAAAGAGAGAAAAAGGAGAGCTAAAGGAGGCTGCAGAAGCGGAAGCACAAAAGAAGTTGAATGAGGTTTTACGAGAGGAGAAAGGGAAGATTAGAAAGTCTGAAGAGGAGAAAAATGAACTGCGCTTTAAAGAACTGCAAAAGCAATTAGAGGATCAGAAAACGCTTACTGAAGAAATGAAGCGCAAGCAAGAGCAAGGCTCTATGCAACTGCAAGGTGAGGTTCAAGAATTGGCAATCGAAGAATGGTTGGCTAGTAAATTCCCATTAGATACAATTGAAGAGATTAAGAAAGGTGCACGTGGTGGTGATTGCATTCAAATCGTTAACACACGTACACAACAGAATTGTGGAACCATCTATTACGAAAGTAAGCGTACGAAAGACTTTCAGCCAAGCTGGATAGAAAAGTTTAAAGCAGATATACGGGATAAAGGCGCTAGTGTAGGCGTTTTGGTTACCGAAGTAATGCCTTCCGACTTAGATAGAATGGGAATGAAGGATGGTATTTGGATATGTAACTACGATGAGTTTAAAGGACTATGTGCTGTATTGCGCGAATCAATTGTTCAACTTAATTCAGCATTGAGTACGCAAGAGAACAAGGGAGACAAGATGGGAATGTTGTACGATTTCTTAACTGGAAATACATTCCGAATGCAGGTGGAAGCGATAGTAGAAGGATTTACTCAAATGAAAATGGACTTGGAAGGCGAGAAAAGATCCATGCAACGTATCTGGAAACAACGTGATAAGCAGATCGATAAGGTAACAACGAACACTATCGACATGTATGGATCCATTAAGGGGATAGCTGGTAATGCAATTCAAAGTGTGAAAGCTTTAGAACTAGGGGGAGAGGAAGAGCAAACAGAAATCGACTTAGAATG
>JABSPR010000164.1 GCA_013214975.1 Flavobacteriales bacterium | reverse complement strand
CACAAACAAAGGCAGGAGGATTATCGCCTAAGCAAAGAGCCTATATTCCTGAAGAGAATTACAAAAAGATGGGTTTCTTTAGTTCTCATTTTATCGGCAATTACACATGGATACTGGACCTCGAAGAAGGAGAATCAGGGTATATTCAGCGGAAATAGGTTCTTAATCCACCGATCTCAATTCAATTCTTGAAAACTCTCCCAGCCCCGCATTGGAGTTTGCTAAGATCAATTTTCTGTTGGAAATTTTAATGATGTCGTAGACACGAAGCTCAAATCCAAATCCATCCGAGATCGAAAGGTTTAGTTTCATTCCATTTTCACTAATGCTATAAATTCCAGAAGTGATATCATCCGTATCAAAATTGTGTATTGAGAATTCACAGAATCCATCCTTCTTTAATTTACAATATTCAAATTCGTAAATAACATCTGGATCAATCGTTCCGAGACCGACCATATCAGCCGATTTCACATTCCATTTTCCGTCAATTTTGATTACTTGTCTTTGGTTTTTATTACACGAGATTAGAATAAGAAGTGTTAATGCAAGGAGTAATGTAGTTTTCATAATGTTTATTTGCCCTCATTTTAGCAAAAAGTATTCCAAAAACATCAATGCCGCCGCCCAATTGATTAGGATTAATTTACTACTTTCGTTCTCTAACAATTTAAAGAAAAAAAGTATGTCGTATTTGTTTACGTCTGAATCAGTTTCAGAAGGACATCCAGATAAAGTTGCAGATCAAATTTCTGATGCTTTAATTGATAATTTCATGGCATTTGACCCTCAGTCAAAAGTTGCTTGTGAAACATTGGTAACTACTGGTCAAGTTGTTTTGGCAGGCGAAGTTAAAACGAACACTTATTTAGATGTTCAGAAAATTGCGCGTGAGACAATTAAAAGAATCGGATACACGAAGTCGGAATATATGTTCGACTATAATTCATGTGGAATCCTGTCAGCAATTCATGATCAGTCAGAAGATATCAATCAAGGAGTTGAACGTTCAAATCCAGAGGATCAAGGAGCAGGGGATCAAGGAATGATGTTTGGTTATGCTACTAAGGAAACCGAAAACTATATGCCTTTGGCGTTGGATCTTGCACACAAAATTTTGCAAGAGATGTCGCATATCCGTAATAACGAACCAGATTTGATTCCTTATTTACGACCAGACGCTAAGTCTCAAGTAACTATCGAGTATTCTGATGATAACGTTCCACAAAGAATTGATACGATTGTTGTTTCAACACAACATGACGATTTTGCTTCTGAAGAGGCGATGCTAGTGAAAATCAAGAATGATATTATAAACATTGTTATTCCTAGAGTAAAAGCGAAGCTTCCATTTAACCTTCAAGAACTGTTTACTGCTGAGATAATATATCATATTAATCCAACTGGAATTTTTGTAATTGGTGGGCCTCACGGAGATACAGGATTAACAGGTCGTAAGATTATTGTTGATACCTACGGAGGGAAAGGTGGTCACGGAGGTGGTGCTTTTTCAGGGAAAGATCCTTCTAAAGTGGATAGATCAGGAGCATATGCAACACGTCACGTAGCTAAGAACTTGGTTGCAGCAGGTGTTTGTGATGAAATTTTGGTTCAAGTATCGTATGCGATTGGTGTGGCTGAGCCATGTGGAATGTACGTTGATACATATGGAACGTCTAAAGTTGACTTGACGGATGGAGAGATCGCGGATAAGATTGCTGAAATTTTTGATATGCGTCCTTATTTCATCGAACAACGATTGAAATTGAGAAACCCTATCTATTCTGAAACTGCGGCCTTCGGTCACATGGGAAGAAAGAACGAAACAGTAACGAAAACATTCTACGCTCCAGATGGCACAGAACTTAAGAAAACAGTTGAGTTATTCACTTGGGAAGCACTTGATTACGTTGATAAAGTAAAATCATCATTCGGATTGTAAAATAGATTCCGAATCACTACTGTCCGATAAAAATATAAATTGAGCAATTTGCGTCCTAGAAGCCTTGATTTTATTGGACTACTCTCTCGATCTTAAAAAGTAAGCCCCTAGTCTATGCTGAATTGAAATTTAATTGAAGTTGAGAATCAACCTCT
>JABSPR010000163.1 GCA_013214975.1 Flavobacteriales bacterium | reverse complement strand
CCTTCCCCAATTATAATACAAATAATAGGGACTTCTAACTGAGCCATTTCCATAAGGTTTTTAGCGATTGCTTCACCTTGCCCTCTTTCTTCTGCCTCAACGCCAGGGAATGCACCAGGTGTGTCGATTAGAGATATAATAGGCATGTTGAACTTTTCAGCCATTTTCATTAATCGTAATGCTTTACGATATCCTTCGGGATTCGCCATTCCGAAGTTTCGATACTGACGCATCTTAGTATTAATTCCTTTTTGTTGACCAATAAACATTACAGATTGACCATCAATACTCCCAATACCGCCAACCATTGCTTTATCATCTTTTACGGTTCGGTCTCCATGTAATTCAATAAAGTCGCCGTCGGTTATAGCGTCAATATAGGCTAGTGTGTACGGTCTGTCGGGGTGTCTGGATAATTGAACTCTTCCCCAGGCTGTAAGGTTTTTAAAGATGTCTTTTCTTTTCTCTTTAATCTTTTTCTCTAGATCATTGATTGTTTTAGTAACGTCTACATCACTTTCTTTTTGAATCTGTTCTGCTTTCTCCAGTTGGTCCAAAAGATTTTGAAGAGGTTTCTCTATTTCAATTAATGTTGCCATATTTATTCAGTTCTGTTTCCCTTTAATGCACAAAGTTATAATTTTAGAGCTCAGAATGGAAAAATCAACCAAATTCTATAATGATAGTTTATCCTATTTCTAAGATTAACATAGGTCTTAATGTTTTAAAGAGACGAGATGACGGGTTTCACAACCTGTCAACACTGTTTTATCCTATTGGATTACGTGATATTCTTGAAATTAAAAAATCGAATCAATTTAAGTTTAGCTCTTCAGGCTTGGAGATTAAGGGCAATCTGGATTCAAACCTGTGTGTGAGGGCTTACACCCTTTTGAAAAATGATTTTAATCTTGGTCCTGTAGAAATTTATTTATATAAGGTAATTCCAATGGGAGCAGGAGTAGGAGGAGGATCTT
Organism: Flavobacteriales bacterium; assembly: GCA_013214975.1. Lineage (NCBI taxonomy): Bacteria > Pseudomonadati > Bacteroidota > Flavobacteriia > Flavobacteriales > Flavobacteriales bacterium. The sequence continues at coordinate 1,982 of JABSPR010000163.1, read as the reverse complement.
CGGATGGGGCTTATACAATTAAAGTGTTGAATGAAATATTCGAATTAAACATTCCAACTGAAAAACTTCAAGACTACGCATTGAAATTAGGAAGTGATTGTCCCTTTTTTATTGATTCTATTCCTGCAATTGGGGCTGGTCAAGGTGAAAAATTATCGGATACTTCAATTGACCTGGATAGCTATTATTTTGTTCTTATTTGTCCGGATATTCATATTAGTACCAAAGTAGCTTTTGAGAAACTGAATAGTAATAGAAGTATGAATGAACTAAGTATAGAAAGGATTGATAAATGGAAATCAACCATAACCAATGATTTTGAAGAAGGTGCTTTTAGCATGCATCCTATTCTGTTAGATTATAAAAATGAGTTGTACGATCTAGGTGCTTTATATGCATCTATGAGTGGAACAGGTTCTTCTATTTATGGGATCTTTGATAAAAAGATAAATTTGGATAAAGCTAAATTCAGAAATGAATTTGTATGGGAGTCAGAATAATTATTTCTGCGCTCTGCTATAGAGAGCAATTCCAACAGAGAGAAAAATAATATTAGGAATCCATACTGCCAATAAAGGAGTCACATTGCTATAGGTAGCAAAAGTGGTTGAAATTTGCATTAATAGGATGTATATAAAGCTGATTCCTAGTCCTATTCCTATATGTAGTCCAATACCGCCTCTCGATTTTCTACTGGCCAGAGAAACTCCTATCAGGGTTAATATCATAGTTGAAAAAGGGAATGCACCTCGTTTATATTGCTCTACAATATAAAATTCTATTCTGTCTCCACCTCTTTCTTTCTCTAGCTCAATAAATTCTGCTAGTTCAGTATTTGTCATAAAGGCCATGTCCGTAATTCTTCTTTTAAATTCTTTAGGGTGAAGATTAATTATTGTGTCCTTTTTTTTCCCTTGAGTGATTATTTCAAAATCTTCTTTAAGGTCTCGTGTGAGCCAATTTGTCATCGACCAGGCTTGGTTTGTACTATCCCACTTAATTGTCTTTGCGATTGTCTTGGATATTAATTTGTGTTCGTCGAAGCGTTCGATCGAAAAGTTATTCCCTGTGTTCGTTTGGGCATTATAATGGGCTATATAAACATAAGTGTCAGATTCTATTCTCTTATGGTTCCTTAAAGACTGGCCATGCCTTGGGGCCTTCATATACTTATTCTCGAACTCGATCCTAACTTTATTCGCTGGAGGAATCACATACCCTGATAAGTAATATGTAAACAAACAAAGTATTGCAGAGCTAATAAAATAGGGAACAAGTATTCTGTTATAACTAATGCCACCACTCATAATGGCAATAAACTCTGTATTAGAGGCCATTTTAGAAGTGAAGAATATTACTGCTATAAACGTTATTAGGGGGGAAAGAAGGTTTATGAAATATGGTATAAAATTGAGGTAGTACTCTGTGAATATTTTGGTCAAAGGAACTTCCTTGTCTAAGAAATCATCAATCTTTTCTGAAATATCAAAGACGATAACAATAGATATAAAAAGAACCACGCTGAATACAAATGTGCTCAGGTAATTCTTAATTATGAAAATATCTAGTTTTTTCACTTCTTATAATCGGGTTCCTAAAACTTTAACCATTTTGTTTTTCCACGTAACGAACGTGCCATTTTCAATATTCTCTTTGGCTTTTTTTAGTAGATCTGTATAAAAACCAAGATTATGGATAGATGCTATTTGAGCGCCTAGCATTTCTCTTGAGTTAATTAAATGATATAAATACGCTTTACTGTAAGTCGTATCTACGTACGTTATTGCTGCAGTATCTATGTCAGAGTGATCATTCTTCCATTTGGCATTCTTTATATTGATTATCCCATCATATGTAAACAACATGCCATTTCTGCCATTTCGAGTTGGCATAACGCAATCGAACATGTCAATTCCAAGAGCAATATTTTCTAATAAATTTATTGGTGTACCAACACCCATTAAATATCGAGGCTTGTCTTT
>JABSPR010000162.1 GCA_013214975.1 Flavobacteriales bacterium | reverse complement strand
TAACGCCCAAAGCTACAGAACCGCAAGGCAAAGCCTTGTGGGTTCTGTAGCCTTTGATTGTTATATTTGTTTAGCGACCAAGATTGTGCTCTCATATGTAAAAACAACTTCTTCATTTTGATTAATTAACTCATTGTAAAACTTTACAATTCCGATATTTGGTTTGCTTTTTGAAGGCCTAGATTCAACAACAGTACCTTTAGCTCTTAATGTATCTCCTGGTCTTGCTGGAGCTTTTAGTTGTATTGAGTCAAACCCGAGGCCGCTTACAATGGCGGCCTTATCTTCTTCAGGTACTTTTGTTACCAGACCTATTGCAATAGAGAATAAATGAACAGCAGGAGAAACTAGCCCTCCAAATGGTGATGTTTTAGCGGCTTCAAGGTTAGTATGAAATGGTTGTGGATCCCATCTGGTTCCAAACTCAATTATTTCTTCTTCGGTAATTTCATGCCTACCAGCAAACTCGTCACATAGGCCTTCTTTATAAAATTCAAAATGTCTCATACTTCTCCGAAAATATAACCAAGCTGTAGGAAAATTGATTATTTACATCAAGTCATCCGCAGCCAAATATAATTTAATTTATTGAATGGCATAGAGGCCAACCTTTAAAAATAATCCTCTAAGCCGCTATTTATAGTGTCTTGAACATTCTCGCTACAGGTAGCACTTTATCTGCTTGCGCTACGCATACTGAGGTATATCCCCATACCGCCATAGTTTCTCGATATTATGCATAATACAACAGATTGTCCATTGTGCCGTGACTTTAGCTTTACCTCGCAACGTGAGTTTGTTAATTCCTTTATTACTCGTGATATTTCCAAACACCGGTTCTATAGTCCACATGCGTTTCGCATAATCTTTTCTTCCTTGCTCACTATCTATCCTTTTCTTCATAAGATCTAAATAATTAGTGTTATTCTCATCGCTAACAATAAACGAAGCTTGCCTACCATGATCTTTTAAAGGGTGTTTCATACACTTGCTTTGTATAGGGCAAGCTCGGCAATTTTTAAGATACGACTTAAAGCGATGGTATCGCTTGCTGTTAATTTCAAAATGATCGCCGTGATACATCATTTCGTGACCGTTAGGGCAAACACATATTTTGGCTGCTTCATTAAAACTAAATTCAGAAGCAGGAATTTTTGCCGTGTTTTTACCTCGGTCTTTTCTCGTTTTCTGTCTGTGAGCTTTGTGTTTCTTTACTGATTCGGAATTCGAGATACGCGGATCTCGTTGACGAAAGTTGGTGTCGGGAATAGCAGCGTTGATTCCTTCGTCATATAGGTACTTCATGTTGTCTTCGCTGGAATAACCCGTGTCAGCGGTGAGTAACAGCCCCTTGTCAAAAATATCCTCACCTAAGTTTTCTTTAATGCTTTCAATCATGGGTTTAAGTAAAGATTGGTCTGCACCAATACCAAAACAATCTGTTGCTACCACCACCTGGTGCAGCTCGTCAGACGCTGTTTGGCAATTATACCCTTGTAGAGTGCCTCTTGAGGTAGTGGACTTACAGCTTTCATTATCGGTAATGTTACTTTGTACTTCAGTTTTCCTTTTACCACTACCAATACGTTTTTTGTTATTGTTAAGAAAATCATCAATTTTATCTGCATTTTTTAGAAGCGTTTCTACAGTTTGTTTTTCCTTCTTATTATCATCATCAGTTCCGCCATCGTTTAGAAGATGCCGGTCAATGATGTTTTTCGCAGAGTTACGGAGTTTATCTGATTTCTTTTTAAGGTCTTTATGGGTGCCGCTCCATTGTTTAGATGCATCTGAGGGAAGCCTACAACCATCAATGGCGAAATGCGCTTTACCGACTAAACCACTTTTGCAGCAGATCATTAAAACCTTATGAAATAAGGATTTCATTTCCTCAGTATTGCTACTCACAAAATCTGCGATGGTAGTAAAGTGTGGCGTTTTCCCGGCAGCAAGCGCCATAAATTTCAAATCTGTTTTGCAGTTTCTCTCTATCGCTCGGCTTGAAGTAATACCTCGGTAATAAGCATAAAAGACGACGCGTAATAAAAGTGCCGGAGGATAAGCTTTGCGACCTACTTTTTTATTTTTATAACGAGACTCAAATTCCTCTAAATTGAGAGTGTGCGTTAATAAGGTATAAAGGCAATATTCAAAAGTATTTTCGCCCAAGACATCCAAGTAATTGATATCAATAAAAACACTTTGATTAAGGTTATCGTCTAGGTAATTTGACATTAATGCGCCCATAAGAGGTTGGTGAGTGCATTTTATAGTAATGAGCCAGGTATTACGTGGGTTTAATCTATTTTTCTACAGCCTGAACGCCTCAATCAGCCGATGCGTTATCGGTTAGCTTCATTGATTTGTTAACTATTACTACAGGTTTAAAATTATTTTCAAAGTTTTCAGGTTTGGCACTCATGATTTTATATTTG
>JABSPR010000161.1 GCA_013214975.1 Flavobacteriales bacterium | reverse complement strand
TATGCCAGATGATTTAATTAATCGACTGGAAGAGTTTGTTGATTCATTACAACAACCGTAGATACCACAAGTCAATCAACAATGTAACTCCATCAGATGTATACTTTGGACGTGATAAAGAACTGCTTAAGCAAAGAGAAATAATTAAACAAAACACTATGAAAAAACGCAGAAAAACATACCTGTCGCAGGTTATTCAAATTTGACTTAATTTTACTTGTCCCTGGTACACTTTCTTTGAAGACTTACACTCATTGTGCACAATGCTCTAAGCATTTTATTTATTGCATTTTTTACACAAGCCAGAAGCCTGAATCTCCAGTTGATCTATTTTGAAATTGGGTAAAGTAATTTTTGGAAATCGGTCGATATCAACGCATGTTACTTGCGAACAGCTGCTACACTTAAAATGAATATGTTGATGATTATGGGCATCACCGCACTCCTCTTTACACAAGGCATAATTAGAACCTTCTCCATTTAAATTAATCTCATGAATAATTCCCTTCTCGAGAAAAATCTTAATTGTTCTGTACAGGGTAACTCGATTGTAAGATGTCAATTCATCCTCAATAATTGACAAAGAAATCGCGACATTGTACTTATCAAAAACGCCGAGCACCTCTTTTCTAAAAGGGGTTGCACTCATTTTTTTTCTTTTAAGTATGCTATCCATTAAATAAATTATTGCAACATCGTTGCACTTACAGAAAGAGTATTTATATTTGCAACAATGTTACAAATATAATTCTTCTAATGAAAATTTTATTCTCTTCTCTTCTTTTCTTCTGTTCTGCTATCAATCTTATAGGACAAGATTTTAAAGGAACTGTTCTGAACAAAGAAACACTCAAACCAATTTCTTTTGTTCAAGTGTATTTCGTGGACTTAAAGACTGGAACAACTACAAACGAGCAGGGAGTTTTTCATATTGAGCACTTCAAACAAAAAAACATTCACCTCCAATTATCTTTTGTAGGGTACGATGTGGTTGACAATATCATCAATACAGACAGCACAAAAGAACAAACCTTTTATATGCTTCCTGGTCATATTGGATTAGACGAGGTGGTAGTGTCTGCTCCAAATGGTAGATTACAAGGAGAAAATATTGTAAACATTGATCACAAGAAAATATCTGAACTACAAGAAACTTCACCCCTTAATTTAGCAGAAGCAATTAGTACCATTCCAGGTGTAGATCAAACTTCTACGGGATCGGGGATTGGCAAACCTGTTATTAGGGGATTATCGGGCAATAGAATTATTACTTATGCGCAAGGAATTAGAATTGAAAACCAACAATGGGGAGATGAACATGGATTGGGAGTTGGAGATGTAGGCATAGAAAGTGTTGAAGTAATTAAAGGTCCTGCCTCGTTACTTTATGGTTCGGATGCTTTAGGTGGTGTCTTGTATTTTATTGATGAAAGGTATGCAAGCCATAATACTGTTGAAGGATTTGCTCAATCAAAATTTCTTCTCAATACTTTGGGGGCACAGAATAACGCTGGCTTTAAAATCCACAAAGGATCGTTAAAATTCAACCTTTTTGGAACCTATACTTCCCATGCAGATTACCAAGTTCCAAGCTTTTCCAGAGTTCTTAACACCCGATTTGATGAACATAATATTAAAAGTTCCTTCGGTTTTAATACTAAAAACTGGATTTCCAATATTAGGTATAGCTATCTTAAAAACAACTTCGGAATTGTTGAAGACGGTACTTTTTCGGAAGAAACACATAGAAATTTTGAATCACTCTATCAATCAATTGAAAATCAAAATTTAAGTTTTGACAATGTAATTTTTACAGGAAAATCTAATATTAATTTAACTCTTGGATATATCAATAATTACAGAAAAGAATTTGAAGAAGAAGATCACGGCCATGGACATAGCCACACAAATCACAGTGAAGATGAACATGCCTTAGGCCTAAAGTTAAGTAGCTACACATACAATTTAAAATGGTATTCGGCTAGTTATAAAGATCAGTTTGACGTTGTAATTGGAACCCAAGGCATGCTTCAAAACAACTTAAATGACGGAGAAGAAGTTTTGATACCAGATGCCAGCACCAACGACTTAGGCGCTTTTGTTCTAGGGAATTTAAAGCTCAATAAACTTCAACTTCAATCTGGAATTAGAGCCGACGTTCGATCAATCGACACCAAAGAGATGATAACCGAAGAAAGTATTTTCTCTGCACTTAAAAGTACTTACACTGGCTTCACTTTTTCTGGAGGAGCGGTTTATAAATTGAATAAGATAAAATACAGGGCCAATATTTCAAGTGGATTCAGAGCGCCGAATACTACAGAGCTACTCTCTAACGGTGTGCATCATGGAACCAATAGGTTTATAAGAGGCGATGTAAATCTAATAAGTGAAAGGGCTATTCAATCCGATTTTAGTTTCGACTACCAACATGAGCATTTGACCTTTTCCATAAATCCTTTTTTCAATTCAATTCAGAATTACATATTCTTAATCCCTACAGATACCATAATAGATGGCAGCCCTGTTTTTAAATTCGAGCAAACAAATGCATTACTCTATGGTGGAGAAGTAGGCCTTCACTACCACCCTCACAAAGTGCATTGGCTTCATATTGAAAGTAATTTATCTACAGTTTTTGGGGAAGACAAAATTGGAAATAGATTACCATTGATTCCTCAAACAAAAATTAGCTCTACCCTTCGCGCCGAATTTAAACACAAGAAAAAAGTTCATTTCAAAAATATTTTTGTCAACCATATATATAGATTCGATCAGAACAGAATTGGAATCTTTGAAACAGTAAGCGCCAATTACACTTTACTTAATGCTGGATTAAACATTGAAATACACACAAAAAGCAATCCGATAGAAATTACAACAGGAGTTAAAAACATGCTCAATATAAATTACATAGACCACCTTTCAAGGTTCAAAACACTTGGAATTCAAAATCAAGGAATCAATTTCTATATTGGTTTAAAAATAAAGTTTAGCAAAGAGCTGAAGAAAAAAGAAGCAAGAACCCCTGAATAGTAGCGTACTCTTATAACTTTCTAGTAGAAAGAAGTAAATAGTTTACAACTAAACTGTGCACAGTCGAGCACTCCTGCTTTAAGTACTTCCTAATTACCTAGACGAATTAACTCAATCGCCTTCTCCATTTGCCCTTTAGAATACCATTCATCTTCCAATGTCCAGATGCCCAACCAAGCAAGAAACGTTCGAAGTCCGACCAGGCTATAGAATATAGTCCCCTCCACTCCTGCTCAAGTTCTTTAAAATCAACCCGTGATTTTCTTCTTTGTATTAAGTCTCTTTTTGAGACAAGAAATAAAACATTTTCATCAAAATGCACTATGAAAATAGAATGGTATAGGGTTAGTATGTAATAATAAATACTAAAAAATATACATTATGCTCTTAATAGACCCAATTATAATAACAAATAGAATCTGTAAAATAGTTAAAGTCTTATGCGGAATAATTACTATTACGCTGTTCTCTGGTTGCAGCTTCTTTGTTGCCAATGAAAATATGGATAGAGATTCTTACTACTTGGCAATAAATATTTCAAAGATGAAGGTTGATAAAGAGTTATATCCTGAAAAATGGGAGGCTAGAAATTATCTATTGTTTTTATTATTAAACCAACGGATGACATTTGTTGATTTGGCAACATTGAAAAAAGAACATATTAATGAAGCAACCTATAAGGGCAGTAAATTAATAGAAGCAAGTATTACCTATAAGCATAATAAGAATGGAATGTTAATAACCACTCCTCTTGATAGAATATCGATTCAAGTACTTAATGATTATAAGGTAGGAAAGAAACTTAGTTCAGAATACATATTTCCAATTGATTTTGATAAATCTACAGAGGGATTCAGAACATACAATAATAGTAGAAAACATTATTTAGAATCTTTTAAAAATTTAGCCGTTGAGGTAAATTGGGGTTCTAAATTTAGAATGCAAGCTATAAGGAATCACTGGTATATCTATATAAACAATTATAATGAGGCCGAATTAAGTGAGACAAATTAGCCCATCTTAATATCTTCTGATAATATTCAGAGCCATAAACGGAACTAGAATATTATTATGGGGAAGAATTACTTCAATAAACCAATGGCTTTTACCACCTGCTTCTTCGAATACCCATTCATCTTCCAATGTCCAGGTGCCCAACCTAATAGGAATCGTTCGAAGT
>JABSPR010000160.1 GCA_013214975.1 Flavobacteriales bacterium | reverse complement strand
CAACTGGATCATTGCTTTCAGATGCGTAAGTAGTTGCAGAAACCCATCCTGTAAAATCCGCACCCATCAACAAGTTATTTCCTGTATTAAAGCAAATATCACCTTTAATAGTATCTCCGCTAGCAATTCCTTTTGCCACGGTATCAACTCCAAGTATCGCATTAGAGCCTAACGCGTTAGCATTATTAGCAAGAGCACCATTACCATATCCCGATTTCCACGCCCAGCTAGTATAACTACCACCAGGGGCTGTAACAGATGAGGATGAAACAGTTGCAAACCCAGCTACAGTTGCTGAAACGGAAAACATAATATCATCTACACCATTCGTATCAAGATCTAAACTAAAACCAGCTATGTCTAAAGTATCGTTTGGATTTACATTACTGTACATTAAACCTGACTCCACGCTTGATATTACAACAATTGCCTCGGCGCTTGAAGAAGACAATACTGCTCCTGCCGCAACAGAGTATGCTGTTAGTTTTGTAAAACTTAAAGATTGTTTGTTTGTTTTCATATTTTTTGAGCTTTGTTTAGACAATAATACAATTAATACCAAGATAAATTATGATAACCGGGACTAGATATTAACGATTCAAGTACAACTTAACAGAAGTTAATTCAGTACCGTTAGATATAGTTGTTAAGAAAATGCCTTCTTTAAGACCAGTATTTATTACGTTATCACCTTGACTAATCTGATCTTCAAAGACCATCTTTCCATCAATAGTCATAATCCGCAGCATAAGGTCCGACTCCCTTACGTTGCTAATAAATATTGTATTCTCAAACGAGTAAATATCAAACACAATCTCTTCAATTTTACTAATAGAGGTAATAATTGCAGTATTTGACTGATCTTCATACGCATATGATATTACTCGTACGCCAGGATATTCTTGAGAATTCACCTGCATGTTTACCCAGCCATAATGTTCATTACCATCGATATAAAACTTCAAGCCCATATAAACATTATGCAGACCGGTATATGAAGCACCACTGGTATTGGGTCCATATAGGCCTTGAACCCATGGGTAATCAATTTCTAGATTGTAGCTTGTATTGGGATTTGCCTTACTCCCATTCCAATAAACTAACGAAGCGTAACGTGTTGCTAGAAAATTCGCATTGGCATCAACCACAAATGATTGTGGAAGGGCGAATGCCCAACCATATGACGTAACGGAACTCCATGTATAGCCTACAGCATATCCTTGAACAAAACTAACTCCAACATATGGCGCATTAGAAATTGTGCTAATAGCCGCAGTTATCGTAAGATCCGGAATGTTATCGCTATTGAAATCTATTATTAAAGATTCCGAAGATGCACAAAACAAAGTAGTGTCTGGACTAATATCTACCAGAATCGTTTCGGCTTCAACTTTTACTGAAGATGATATGACGGATATCGCTACTCCAGAATAAGTTAACAGCTTTGTTAAAGTCTCACTATTTAGCTTTTCGTAACCCATTAATCTCTGTATTACTTCTAGAAGTAATTGATAATAAAGCAGCTAAAATATACAAGACTCATCGAATCCTACTAGCTCACTTCTTCTGCACCTTTAGATCTAGACTTACTTCTATGTAAGCTTTTATCAACAACCGAAGCCATTTCTTTTACATCCATTGTTTTACCTAAAAAGGCATTCACCTTTTTTGCATTTGCTAATGGATCTGCTAGAACGTCTATATGGTTTACATAAAGGATATCAATATTTTGATTCTTCTTAACCCAGGTTTCAATATTCTCTAAGTTTTTCCTAAAAGCTAAATCTATGTTCATTGGATATGCATCTCCTTTAGACTTACCATCTCGTTTAAGCATTTCGTTTTGCGAAGTAACTACCTCTTCTACATCTCGAAGCATAAACACTATTTTGTAATTATACTTAACTGGTAAATTTCTTAGAAGGTGAGATATGATTTTTACAGCTCCCTCTCCAACGTCCTCTAACCATGTGGCATCTCGAGCTAATCTTTTCACTGCTTCGTGCTCAAGGTATCCCTTTGGGTTACTCTCATCGGCAGACCTTTCTCCATCAACAAACATTTCATGCCCGCCTTTCTCAAGCATCTGCATCATCATAGAAGTACCAGATCTTGGCAATCCTGATACTATTGTCAAGTTACCTTTACTAAGTTCTTGTAAAATCTCTTTTTGCTTATCGGCTTTTACTTGCTCACCTAATTCCTCATAAATCTTAATTAGCCAAGTTCTAGCTTTTCCCACATTAGGAGCCATAGATAAACACACGTTAAATGCCTCAGATGCTCGTTCAACCTCTCCATAGTGATAAAGAGCCTCGCCTAAGTGATAATGCGCAAACGGGAAATGATAAATCAACCCAACTGCATTTAATGCATTCTCAATAGCTTCAGAATATTCTTTCTTCCTTAAATGACAAATACTCAAAGAATGAAACGCTTCGGATAAATCAGGATCTATTGTTAAAGCAAACTTTAAACTCTTTTGAGCTTCATCCCACGATTTAAGTTGCATATGGCATCTTGCCACTTGCAAATTAATTTTTGTTGATCTAGGATTACCATCTAATGCTAACAAAAAGAATTTAAGGGCTTCTTTCGGCTTGCTCTCACCTAGAAGCAATGAACCTTCTAAAAAGTCTACTGATGGCATCCCTGCCCCTTCAACCATATCAGATCTTCCTTGCTGCCTCTTTCGTCCTCTTACCTTTTTCTTTTTAAGTTCTTTTTCAGGATCCTTCCCTTCTGCTTTGAGACGATCGATTTCCTCCTCACGCTTCTTCCGCATTTCTACGGCTTTAGCTTCAATTTCAACCTTTTTGTCTTCTTTCTCTTGTTTCTTTTTTGCCTGAAGGTCACGTAGATCAGTAATTACCTCTCTACATTCTTCCATTCTAAAACATTGCTGATAGCAAGTGGCCAATCTAAGCGCAAATCTAGACTCATCCGGTTCTGCTTTGTAAAGCTTTTCCAAAATAGGAATAGCCTCTACATATTTCCGAGCGCCAATAAATACACGTGCTAAGTTAAATTCTAACTCTTTAGCCGTTCTATCTATAGATATTTGAACATTAGGACCTGGATCTTCAATATACCCCAAATCAATTAGCTGCTGCATTACCTCTTTAGATGTTTCTTCATCCGTTGCAAGATCTTTAGGATGCATACCATCCTCACCTTTAATATTCTCCCAACTAGGAATTGAATCAACAGTTACCTCATCCTCAAACGCCTGAACAAGTGAATGTCCTTCCATGTCTTCCCCAACTGGTAATCCAAATAGGGTTAATATAGTTGGTGTTACATCTAATAAAGTAGCTCCATAAATACGCTCATCTTTCTTAATGTTTGGTCCGGCCATTACAACTATGCCAAATGGATTATGCTCCAAAGCTGGTGCTGCTGGCTCTTTGGGTAACGTACCAGGACGCAAGTGATCAGAATGAAATCCATGATCAGATATCAACATGATAGTGGTGTCTTCTCCAGCCAACGTAATCAATCTATCTAAAATCATATCATGGTAGAGGTAACCTGCATTGACCACATCCTTGTACATTCTAAATATATCATCTGGAACACCATTCATTTGCGGTGGATGAAATTTCATAAAACCGTGTCCAAAATGATCTATTGCATCATAATAAACACCCATAAAATCCCATTCTGTGTTTTCCATTGTCCAAGTAGCAGCAGAATGAATACTTGCGGCATCTGCAATAATTTTAGATAGCCCACCTAATCGAGAATCTCTATCCTGATCAACTTCTGCACAATGTGGTACAAATGGTTGAATATGGGCTTGAGTTAACTCATCGGGATGAATTCTTAGCGTAGCGAAAGTATCTTCTAATTCTGGTGGATGAACAGTTCCTGGCAACATAGGCCATCCCTCATTTAAGGCATTATTTGCTCTTTGGTATAAATTGGATACCGTTACACCATTAACAGGTTCTGCAGGGTGACTTGGCCACCATCCGATTACATTAGTCTTTAAATCGTGCTGCGTTAATATATTCCAAATAGCTTTTACTTTTCTCGAGGTACAGGATACAGGTCGCACTCCACTACCATCAGGACTCGGCTCCGTAAATCCAAGTATTCCATGCTTATCTGCTCTAACCCCAGTAGCGATAGATGTCCACAACATTGGAGAAAAAGGTGGTTCAAGGGTAGCAAAGTTACCCATCACTCCTCTGTTAATTAATTTCTCCAACGCAGGCATCTTACCTTCGTCTATTAACGGATTAATAACCTTCCAGTCAGCTGCATCCCAACCAATTACTAATACTTTTTTCGCGAGTCTTTTGCCCATTTCTTTCTTATTTCAATATTCTATAAAGGCTATTTTTCTTTCCTTTTATTCAATTTCTCCTGTCTTTTAACCTCGGCCTCTTTAAGCTTTACTTGTGTTTCCTTATCAAAAGGGAAAATTCCAAGTTCTTTTCTTTTGGCTCTCCAGGCAAAAAGCCCAACGTGACCAAGAGCTAATATCCCCATAGAGCCCTCGTGAGGAACCTCAATTGGCTTACCATCTCTTGTGGTTAAATTAAAATCTTTGGATGATGTGATTACAGGTTTCCCTGCTGTTGTTTTTTCTTCTGTCATAATGTTAAATAAATAATCTCCTTATTCCCTCACATTTAAAGGGACTTAAAAATAGACAAAAAACTAAGAAAATGCTTATACAAACGTTAAGGAATATGGTTGTCGGAAGATCTAGATTATATCGTTCTAACTCAAGACCTAAATGACATTCAGAAATATGCGGGCATAAAAAAAGGGGCACTTGGCCCCTCTTTTAAAACTATTTAAAAGACTATCCTTCGATAGTCTCTTCTGCAGCTGCTTCTTCAGTTTCGCCTTCTTCAGACTCACCTTCTTCAGAATGATCATGACCGCACTCTTCAGTACACTCATGTCCTTTTTCACCACATAACAATTTGCATCCTTCAGCAGAACAACCTTCGTTACAAACGTGCTCAGCTAATTCTTCTCCAGCTGCATCTGCTTCTTCGGCTACTTCAGTTTCAGTAGCTGCTTCTTCTGTTGCTGCTTCTTCTGTTGCTGTTTCTTCTGTAGCTGCTTCTTGCCCGCAAGCAACAAACAAACTCAAAAGAGCAACAAAACACAATCCGATTAATTTATTTAATGTATTCATTTCGTTTCCTTTTTTTGTATTTAATATTAATTTAATTCTACTCGACGTCGGCCCAAAGATACCATTTTTTATCTGAGTTAAACAAATAGGGTTATTCGCAGCAACTATTATAGACTTAATAGCTGTATTCAAATTAAAAAAATCAAAGTAGAATACACCTCGAAATTGACCAATAAAATTAAATTTGTACTTATCATCTAATGCCTACAATCATGAGTTTAGTTTTTAGACCTTTTACTTTCATTGGACTTTCCTTAGTTATTCTAAGCAGTCTATTTTACACATCATGCAAAACCCAACTTCCTGGACATAACATTAAAGTAAAGATTACTGGAGTTACAGATTCTGTTTGCTACTTGGCAAATTATTATGGTGAGAAACAATATTACAAAGACACTGCAAATTTTAATCAAGATGGTTATCTAGTGTTCAAAGGCTCCGACACGTTACCTGGTGGAGTATACTCGATTATTATACCAGGAGGTAAATACTTTGAATTCATTATTAACGAACAGCACTTTACTTTAGAAACGGACACTTCTAATTTCGTTAAAAACATGAAAATTGATGGATCCAAGGAAAATGAATTATTTTTCAATTATCTAAATCTAGTGGGTGAATCACAAATAAAATCAAAAGAAATAAATGAGAAGAAAGAAGAATTAGGAACTGATAAGGATTCAATTGCAATATATGATGAGATTCTATCCAATTTAAGAACGAATGTTGATAAAGTACGTGAGGATATAATCAACAATAATGAAGGTTTTTTTATTAGCGCCATGTTCAAGGCAATGAATGATCCTGTAATCCCAGAATTCCCAGCTTTGCCAAATGGAGATAGAGATTCCATTTCAACATATCAATACTACAAAACTCATTTCTTAGATAATATTGACTTAGGTGATGTAAGATTGTTAAGATCACCTATCCTGCACAAAAAGGTTATGAGGTATATCGAAAAAGTAGTACCGCAAGATCCTGATTCAATTAGTGTAGCAATTGATATTGTACTCAGTAAAGCGATAGTAGATCCAGACGTTTTTAAATATTTCGTAGTGAAGTTTGGAACAAAATATGAGAAATCGAAAGCTATGGGTATGGATGCTGTGTTTGTTCATATGGCATTCAACTATTATCTTACTGACAAAGTAACTTGGGTAGATTCTACTCAGCTTGCAACAATTAAAGAAAGAGCAACAATCTTAAAACCTCTATTGCTCGGTAAAAAGATAAACAATTTGGTACTGGCTGATGCTTCTGGTAATGACGTCTCCTTATATGATATCAAATCGAAGTACACGGTACTTTGGTTTTGGGACCCCGACTGTGGTCACTGCAAAAAAGCTACACCTAAGCTCAAAGAAATTTACGAAAAATATAGTCGTGAAGACCTTGAAGTATATGCAGTAGGCATTATGCCTGAAATAGAAGACTGGAATGATTTCATTCAAGAAAATGAATTAAATTGGATTAACGTAAACGATGTTAAAAGAACCGTTGATCTAAGAAAGAAATTTGATATTTATAGTACGCCAGTCGTTTTCGTTCTAGACGATCATATGAAAATTGTTGCCAAGCGAATTACTATAGAATCACTTGGTGAAATAATGAATCAAATTTTATAACGACAAGCGTAATCAAATGTCGAAATATAGCACAGGAAATTTTTTATCTTATTTATCTATTGCTATTTCATCAGCAGTAGTACTGAGAGTGTTCATGCCTCTCAGCTTATGGCACTATTTTACTATTAGCATTCTAGCGACTATCGTATTCGGCTTTGCTCTCAAAATAAGACTAGACAGTAAGAAAAAGATTCGGAAATCATTAAAGCAAACATTAATACTTTATAGCATTGCAGTTGTTATGCTTTCAATAAACTGGATATTGCTAATTTTAGAAGCTTGATTAAAATTCCATTTTAAATTGATCCTCGTCATTCAATGATTTTTTCTTTAAATTCTTAAGGACTGAAGACTTCTTAGGCTCCTCATTATCAGCTTCTTTACTAATTTCATCTTTACCAGGAGTTGAATCTTCTACATCGAGTCCAAGACCTTCTTCTTCCTCAACTTTCACTTCAGGCTCAACAGGAATCATTTTTTGAATTTCCTCTAGATCTTTAACTTCTTCTTCTTCCGTAAGTGGAATCAAATCAATCCCTCTTATTTTCTTAGTGGACAATCTATTCCCTAAAGCTTTAAATCCTTTGATTCCTATAAATTCTTCAAGCTGAACTATCTCATTGTCGAATTCTTTTCCTTTGACTTTCGAGAACGTAATATCAATCTTAGGTTTAAGGTTTACAGAAAGTATTTCGAGATAAGACTCTGTATGATCTGAGATAAAGCCTATTTTCTTGTATCCACCTTCAATTAGAAACCGTTTAACGAAATACTCCTTCTTATCCCCATCATAGTACACAGCAGACAACGGCTTTTCAGGAATCCACTTTTCAATAATAATCATGTCCTCTTCAAAGTGTGTACTTAGATCAAACGAACACAATTGAAAACTCCCTGACTGCATCACAGTTAATATCTTGTCTTCACCAGAGAATTCACCAAGTAACTCCCCTCTTTCTTCTGTATTTAATCGCTGAACCGTATCGTCGAACCAGATTTTAATTGCTCCCAAGGATGACGCACCTTGCTCTTTCAAATAAATTTTACTTACCGCATGCTTAGACAATATATTACCTGAGGCTCCTCTACCTTTTATAGCTAAATCCGCAAAGTCAATATTATATTTCAACTTCTTCAGTTTTGCCTGCGCCTTAAGTACAACTCTAATAATTTCAGTTTCTCCATTCGGGTTTGCAGAGAAGTAAAGAATTTTAGAATGCTCCTTCCCCTTTGTTAGAGGGTATTCCTTATCTCGTGTAATGGAAGTAACAGCACATCTCTTCATCATTATATTGCCTGCCTTACCATCTTGATAGACTATGTTATAGATAGTTCTATCATCTCCTTTTTTCCAGATACCTATATGTAATATATTCTTACCGAAAAATGCCTTGTCTGTGATCTTTGATACGATCATAACACCATCCTTGCGAATAACTATTATGCTATCAATATCAGAACAATCGCAAACAAACTCATCTCTTCTTAAACCATAGCCCGCAAAACCATCCTCTCTATTTATATAAAGTTTAATGTTCGCAACTGCCACTTTAGAGGCTACGATTGTTTCAAAAGATTTGATCTCGGTTCTTCTCTCTTTTCCTTCGCCGTATTTCTTCTTAAGTTCTTTAAAATAAGCAACAACGTAATCTTTAAGATTATCTAAATGATGATTTACTTCTTTTAACTGATCTTCAATACGGAGAAGTAACTCGTCGGCTTTAAAGCCATCAAACTTCGAAATTCGTTTTATTCTAATTTCTGTTAACCGAACTACATCTTCATCTGTAATTTCGCGTTTCAGTTTCTTCAAATGAGGCTTTAAGCCCTTGTAAATCGCTTCAATTACGGCTTCCCAAGTCTCGCATTCTTCAATGTCACGATATATTCTATTCTCAATAAATATCTTTTCAAGAGAAGTAAAATGCCAATGAGATTCTAGCTCATTACGCTTTATCTCAAGTTCCATCTGAGATAACTTAACCGTAAGATTCGTTGAAATCTTAAGCATTTCGTTTACCGAAATAAACTTTGGAGTATCGTCCTCTATAATACAGGCATTAGGCGAGATAGACATTTCACAATCTGTAAATGCATAAAGTGCATCTATTGTGTTATCCGGAGAAGTATTTGGTGGAAGTTGAAGAATGATTTCTACAAATTCAGCTGTATTATCTTCAATCTTCTTCATCTTAATTTTTCCTTTATCATTTGCTTTGATAATGGACTCAATTAAGCTTGAAGTCGTTGTTCCGAAAGGTATTTCGGATATAATAAGTGTCTTTTTATCCTCTTGTCTAATCTTCGCTCTTACTCTTACTTTTCCACCTCTTAATCCTCCATTATAATTAGAAAAGTCTGCAGAACCACCAGTTAAAAAATCAGGCACGATATCTACTTTTCTTCCTCTAATGTGACCAATTGACGCATCAATTAACTCGATGAAATTGTGAGGTAGTATTTTACACGCTAATCCAACT
>JABSPR010000159.1 GCA_013214975.1 Flavobacteriales bacterium | reverse complement strand
CCTTTGCTGCTCCAGTAATTCCAGAGATACCAGCATCAAAAGACAAATCAGAAGTATTATATGACGTAACAAAAGGGTCGCCATTGTAATTACCGTTTGTGACAAGAAGGCTAGTTCCAAATATTGCCATTCGTTGCATACTGGAGGCAGCTATAGCACTTACCCTAGAATAATCTGACAAATCGTATTTAACAATAGAATCAGATGCAGCAACATAAGCAAACTCATTCGCATCGTCTACGATTACATCATTTGTAGATTGTGTTTTGATTTCGTCAAAAACTGTATTAACACCTGTAGCAGTATTGTAGGATGACATTGTAACGTAATCCATACAGGTATTTCCACATCCGGATTCCCAACTACCTCCACTGCTTATTATAATCTCCTTCACTCCCATTTGGCCAAATGCCAATGTAGATGTCATCATTAGACCCAAAAGCCCAGCAACGTATTGTTTGTTTATTTTCATTTAATTAAAATTTCGTCCCACACCCGGAACAGTTAAAATATGTAGTTAGAAAATAATTGGAGGTAAAATCGCATCTGATAATCAGATTTGAAATCCATCTCCTTTCTCCCGAAAGCTACGAACCTATATCTCTTTGGCAGGTCTTCTGGCTTGCTCTGTTTCAACGCCTTCCCATCAGCCTAAGCTAACAGTGGCAAGATTGTCGAAACTCAAAATGAGCTTACAGCAACGGGGATTGCTCCGGATTCTAACCGGATTCCCTATTATTCCATACATATGGAACCAAAGTGGAGACAAATGTAAATTGATTGATTGTTATTTCAATGGAATTAAATGGTTTTAATAAATAATTATTCACACCGAAATATGCTCATTTCCAGCGACGAACTATTTTTTTAAATTATATATCCATTTACTCTTGCAGCTAATAAGAATTCGATTAAATTTGCACTTCTCAATTGGAGCGGTAGTTCAGTTGGTTAGAATACCTGCCTGTCACGCAGGGGGTCGCGGGTTCGAGTCCCGTCCGTTCCGCAAAAAAAGAAGCTCTTACGCAAGTAGGAGCTTTTTTTTATTGAATATTTCCGTGTTGATATATCGATTATCTCGGAAAGGCGCCATTATTTATATCAATACAAACGCCATTGATATAAGCTGGACTTTCAGAACCCAACCATGCTATTGTTTTAGCCACCTCACTAGCTTGTGCAAATCTCCCAGAATAAACACTACTTAACAAGGCCCCTTTCCTGCTTTCTGGAATTGAATGAATCATATCCGTTTCAACAGGTCCTGCGGCAATACAGTTAACGATGATACCTTGAGGACCCAATATTTTAGCGAAGCTTTTTGTTGCATTAATAATACCAGCTTTCGTTATTCCATACCAAATATCTGGATGACCAATTTGCCCAGCGATTGAAGCATTATTTACGATTCTACCAGATTTATTTTTAATCATTTTTTTGGATACACACGTCATTAACTCAACGGGTGCTTCGAGGTTCACCTTCATCACTTTATTTTTCGCAATTTTCGTGTAAGTATTGTAATTCATTACGTTCATAATACCCGCATTATTAATCAGCACATCAATATGATCTAATGTGGATATTAATTTAGAAATACCCTCAATGTCATTGAGGTCATATTTGATAAAATGACAATCAAGCGGTTTTAAATACGGTGTGTTTTCCCTGGCCAGAACGGTAACTCTATATCCAAGATCTATAAATGCCTTAGTCGTCTCTAATCCTATTCCTTGATTTCCTCCAGTAATGAGAACATGCTTTCTTGATTTCAAATTTCTTTTATTGATATCAGCCATAATTAGATGCACTGATTGGTTAATTGACACGCTTGTTTAAGTATAGATATACTGCGCTTTTCTAAATAAGTTGTCGAATAATTAATAAATATATTTCTTACCTAATCCAAGTATTGGTCCTTCAAAATACTTATACGATATTGTTGCAAAGGTAAAAGTTGCTGCTAAAGATAAAAGGGTAACACCTATAGATTCTAGGTCTCTCATCTGAGGATAAAATGTAAAGAACCACATATGAAACATCCCGCTAAATATTTGATGGGTTAAATATATCATATAAGACACTTTAGCTACGTGCTTAAATACAGGATTAGAGAGAAATTTGCCAAAAGCGTTTAATGGTTGGGTTATAGTGTAAACGATTAAGCTACCATATAAAAAAAGAAAAGATGTATGCAATAATGGATGCCCAATACCGATTCGTCCATTCAAGGTATTCTTTATTAAAAACATAATAACGATTGATGCTATCCCAATAACGAACAACACTAATCCCTTCTTATTAAAAGCTTTTTCAAGTTTTCCATTTAAGTGATAATATGCAATTAACACACCGAATAATAGAGCATCCATCCTGGCGTGAGGTAAAACATAGGCACCCAATCCATCAATTGAATCTCTAAAAAATGGAGCGGCAATAATTCCCAAAACAAGCAAGACTGGCAACCATGTTCTTTTAGTAAAATAAATAACAAAAGGGAGTACTAAATAGAACTGTTCTTCTATAGCTAGAGACCAAGTTACTCCAAGCCAATGAGGACCAAATGTAGAAGGCATAAAGAAATTCTGGATATAAATGAAGAATGGAAATGTAGGTAACGGATTAATCGTTAACCATGGAAACCAATTTTGTTTACCTGCCATACCAAGCATAACAAACATTATAAGCACAAAATAGTATGCTGGAAAAATCCGAAGGGCCCGCCTAATATAAAACGATTTAAAGAAATTAGAACTGCCCTTATAATAGATTAGTATTCGTCCGATTAGAAAGCCTGAAAGAATAAAAAACAGGTCAACTCCACTCCATGTTAACGATAGATATCGCCCTAAATCAGTAATTACCCCCTCTTCTATATCAGGAGGGATTTGGCATACTCCATAATGCCAGATAAGGACCAATAAGATAGCCAAGGCCCGAATGCCATCCAGTGGTTTTATATATTCAAGTGGTTTCAATACAGAGTTATTGCTTGTGGTCAATTAAAGTAAAAGTAGGTTATTAGAAAGGAGATGAAAAACGGAAAGCATAAGCGGACAGCACGTTAATGCATCTTATCACGCTTAATTAAATAGGGTAAAAGCACTTGCTCAAAATCTAGATTTATATCAGCCTCCACGAAGTCAATTTTAAATTGAGCACACTTTAAAGATAATTCTTTTTGATGCGCCTTCATGGCCGATACATAGTTAGCCTTAACCTCATTTGGGTTCACTTTCACCTCCTGACCTGTTTCTAAGTCAACAAATTGATATGATTTATTGTCAAATTCAAAATCAAGTTCTTTGGCGTAGTCCGCAACATGAAATAAAATTACCTCATGCTTATTGTGCTTTAAATGCTGGAGTGCAGAAAACAAGTCATCTTGACTTTCTGCACTACCCATCATATCACTAAAAATCACAACCAAAGATCTTTTATGAATGCTCTCGGCAATTAGATGGAGTGCATCCGCTGCATTCGTTTCAACTTTAACATCCTCAGAAATTGGTTGTAGTAATCTATCCATTTCTGTAAAAAGCATTCGTTGATGAACTTGCGAAGATTTAGCATTTGTATGCATATCTACTTTATCACCGAATACCGTTAATCCTATTGCGTCTCTTTGCTTCTTTAATAACTGCACAATAGATGCTGCACAATGAATGGAAAAGGACATTTTATTTTGCACGTCCGAATTAAAAGAGTCTTTAACAACTGGAAA
This sequence comes from Flavobacteriales bacterium, assembly GCA_013214975.1. Classification (NCBI taxonomy): domain Bacteria; kingdom Pseudomonadati; phylum Bacteroidota; class Flavobacteriia; order Flavobacteriales; species Flavobacteriales bacterium. The sequence goes on along the minus strand of JABSPR010000159.1, from coordinate 14,757 downwards.
GTACATCGAAGAAGATCTATCAATAACGATCTGGCAACGCAGGTTTGTTTCTTCTTCGTAAGTTTTCACGAACATCTTATCCGTTCTAGCAAAAAGTTTCCAATCTACATGGCGAACCGATTCCCCTTTATTGTAGTGTCTATGTTCGGCGAACTCAACCGAAAAACCATGAAAAGGACTTTTATGCAAGCCAGTAATAAACCCTTCCACTACTTGACGAGCAAGTAATTCGAGCTTACTAAATTGGCGAATCTTTTCTTGATTAATGTTTATTGGCAAGATTGTAAGTTATTGGGCTTAAACGAAAATACGGAAGAAGTATTTCAAATAAAAAAAATGCCATCAATTCCGTTTGTACGGAAAAGATGGCATCTTTAACATTTTCAAGTATTACAACTGAGCGTTTAATTTTTCAGACAAAACAGTTTTTGAGACAGCTCCCACTTGTTTATCTACTACTTCACCATTTTTGATAAACAAAATAGTAGGGATATTTCTAATTCCATATTTAGCTGAAATTTCTGGATTGTGATCTACGTTTACTTTACCAACTAGTACTTTACCGTCGTAATCGTTTGAAATCTCTTCAACTACTGGTCCAACCATTCTACATGGCCCGCACCACTCAGCCCAAAAGTCAACCAATACTGGTTTATCTGATTTAAGTACTACTTCCTCGAAGTTTTGATCTGTGAATTCTAGTGCCATGATTTTTATTTTTAATTACTTATTCAAATTTACAATTATCTCTCTATTCAAGAAGCCTGCCAGCCAAATATTACGCGCCAAGTTGACATAAGTTAGTTCAAATCGTATGTTACGCCCTTTATTTCTGCCAAAGCGTCAATAAACTCATTCGTTAATGTCACACCTTTTCGCTTTGATGGCATTTCTATTTTTATTCTTTCCTTTTTATCGTACACCGCCAATTTAATCTTACAGCTTCCGGCCTCCAGATCCATTAATTCATCTAAACGGTTAATTAAATGATCATTCACATTATCTACACTTGCTTTAATGGTGATACTCTTTGTCATTTTCTCACGCACCTCAGAAAGCAATTGCATTCCATTTACTTTAAACTCCCAGACATCTTCCTGGTGAAATCGATTCCTAACGTTACCTCTGATGTATACAAAGGCATTGGGAACAAGCATATGTCTTAGTTTCAAATAGTCTTCAGAGAACAAAGCTATTTGATATGTATCGCGATAATCCTCAATGGTAAAAGTTCCAAAAGGTCTTCCTGTTTTGGTAGTTCTATGAGCCACTTCGCCAATATAGCAACCTAATGTAAGCTCTCTACCTTTATGCTTTTCCATGTCGATTACATCCGAAACTGTATGTGGACAGAAATATTTAAGTTCCAATTTATAATCATCCAATGGATGGCCAGAGATAAAAAGACCGGTAACTTCTTTCTCCTTATATATTTTTTCTAACCTAGGCCACTTTTCACAATCAGGTAGTTTAGGTTCTTCTATTTCTACTTCGGCACTTCCACCAAATAGAGAAGATTCCATTTCCTCCTTGCTGCTTTTATAAGCATTTCCGAACTTAATCATCTGCTCCAAATAACTTGGACTGCCCTCCATTTCCCGATGAAAATATTGTGAACGATAAATATCCTCAAAACAATCAAAAGCACCACCAAGAGCAAGGCTCTCCATGCATTTCTTATTTGCCTGACGCAACTCAATACGAAGTACAAAATCGGTAAGGGTTTTATACGCCCCACCTTCATTTCGTTTGTTCACAATAGTTTCTACAGCGCCCTCACCTACGCCCTTTATTGCTCCAAGTCCAAATCGGATCTCCCCTTTCTTATTCACTTTAAAAGTATAACTACTCTCATTAACGTCTGGCCCGAGAACTGGTATACTCTGTCGTTTACACTCATCCATAAAATAAGCGACCTTTTTGATATCGTTCATGTTTCTGGTGAGAACAGCAGCCATGTAGTCTGCCATGTAGTTGGCCTTGAGATAGCCGGTTTGGTATGCAACAATTGAGTACGCAGCAGAATGCGATCTATTAAATCCATATTGAGCGAACTTCGACATCGTATCGAAAACAGATTTAGCATCGGCCTCAGAAACACCTTTTTCTTCTGCTCCCTTGATAAAGATCCGGCTTTGCTCCTCCATGATCTCCATCTTCTTCTTTCCCATCGCTCTTCGAAGAATATCTGCAGAACCAAGAGAAAAGCCACCCATTATTTGCGCCGCTTGCATAATCTGCTCTTGATACACCATAATACCATAGGTGTTCTTCAATATTCCCTCAAGCATTTCGTGCGGATACTCTACTTTCTCTCTTCCTTGCTTACGGTCAATAAAAAGCGGAATAAAATCCATCGGGCCGGGACGATACAATGCATTCATTGCAATCAAATCCTCAATATTTGTAGGTTTCAGTTCTTTTAGATACATACGCATCCCTTCACTCTCAAATTGGAATGTACCTATCGTATTCCCCTTCTGATAAAGATCATATGTCTTTTCATCCTCTAAATCAATTTCATCAATATCTATTTCTACACCATGATTTTCCTTGATATTGATAATGGCATCCTTAATAATAGAAAGAGTCTTCAGTCCTAAAAAGTCCATCTTAAGCATCCCTACACCTTCCACGTACTTACCATCGTATTGGGTAACCATCAGATCAGAATCTTTGGCAGCACCCATTGGGAGATACTTCTCTAAATTATCTGGCGCAATAATTACTCCAGCTGCATGAATTCCTGTGTGACGAGCAGAGCCTTCTAATATTTTTGCAAAATTTAGCGTCCGAGCTATTAATAGATCTTTACTATTCTGAGCGTCTGCTAATTCTTTTACTTCTTTGAAAGCTTGCTTTAATGTTATTCCAGGTGTATCCGGAACAAGCTTCGCCAATTTATCTGCTTCGTGTAAAGGCAACTTTAAAACCCGAGCAACATCCCGAATAGATGATTTTGCCGCCATCGTACCAAATGTGATAATTTGAGCAACACGATCTTTACCATGTTTTTCTACTACCCAATCAATTACTCTTTGTCTTCCATCATCATCAAAATCAATATCGATATCTGGCATCGATACCCTTTCTGGATTTAAGAACCTTTCAAAAAGTAAATCATACTTTATAGGATCAATATTGGTAATATTTAAAGCGAAAGCTACAACAGAGCCAGCTGCAGACCCCCTTCCTGGACCTACGCTCACGCCCATTTCTCTGGCCGCAGTAGTAAAATCTTGAACAATTAAGAAATAGCCTGCAAAGCCCATATCCTTAATAATCTTCAACTCATAATCGGCCCTCTCAGATATTTCAGAAGTAATTTCGCCATACTTTTTCTTACACCCTTCGAATGTTAAATACCTAAGAAACTCATCTTCCGTATTAAATTGTTCAGGGATATTGAAAGCAGGCATTAGGATATCCCTAGTGATTTTAGGAGTCTCAATCTTGTCAACAATTTCAATGGTATTTTCTAGAGCTTCGGGTACATCTTTAAAGATTTCTGCCATCTCGGCCTTTGTCTTCAAATAGAATTGATCCCCGTCAAAACGCATTCGATTGGGATCGTCGTAATCTTTTCCCGTCTGAAGACACAACAGAATATCCTGAGCTTCAGAATCTATCCTGTCCACATAGTGAACGTCGTTTGTGGCAATCATTTTAACGCCGTACTTCTTAGAGAACTTTATTAGTACTTCATTACAAATATTCTGATCTTCTATACCGTGACGTTGCAGTTCAATGTAAAAATCATCACCAAAAATGTCTAACCACTCTTCGAATACTTTCTCAGCAGCGGCCTCACCATGTTGAATAATTGCCCGTGGCACTTCGGCAGCCAAACAGCAAGTGGTTGCAATAAGTCCTTCGCTAAACTCACGAATTAATGTTTTGTCTATTCTTGGCTTATAATAAAACCCTTCAGTAGCTCCTCTTGTACAAAGTATAGACAGGTTTTTGTACCCCTGTTGATTCTTTGCCAGCAAAACTTGATGGTACCTAGTTTTGTTCTTTTTATCGAACATATCATCGGTAAGATAAAATTCACAACCTATAATTGGCTTAACGCCATGCTTTTGCAAAGTAGAAGTGAATTTGGGAATTCCATACATATTACCATGATCGGTAATAGCAAGGGCCTTCATATTATCCTCTTTCGCCTTTAATGCTAAACGGTCAATTTGAGCAGCACCGTCCAATAAGGAATATTGGGTATGTACGTGTAGGTGCGAAAAATCGGGCATGAGGTCTGAAAAAAAAGTTATTTTTGAGCGAATATGCTCTTGGTAAAGCTAGTAATTTCAATAGTCTCAAGCCTATTTTAATGAACTGATATACCTAACATTTTATTAACATTTTCATCGCTTAAAGCGTGCAATATTTAAGGTCAAAAACAGTTTATTATTCTCCACAGCCCCGTGTATAGCATGAAAGGTATCTACAGAATAATTTTCTTACTCTCATTTATTTCCATTCCTCTCCTTCTATCGGCACAAAAGAGCTCCATAGTTTCTGGAGTTATCACAGATAAAAACAAAAGAGCCGTGTTCAACGCGAATATTTCAATACTTGGAATTGCCGGTGGTTCAACAACTGATTCTCTTGGCAGATTTTCTCACACAATCGAAGGGGATTCTACTTTAAAACTTATCATCTCACACATTACCTTCAAAACTTTCAGTCAAGATATAACCCCAACCGGAGAAGCAATTGAATCAAATATCTCCTTAGAAGATAATGTAGAAGAACTGCTTGGAGTTACTATTGAGGATAGAGTTAAACGAGCAGGAAACACTATTTCTGTTGATCCCACTTTGGCTAAAACTATGCCTAGTACCACTGGTGGAATCGAGGACTTGATCCAGACATTACCGGGTGTTTCGTCAAACAATGAAATGAGTTCTCAATATTCTGTTAGAGGCGGAAATTTCGACGAGAATCTTGTTTATGTAAACGATATCCAAGTATACAGACCGTTTCTAATTAGATCCGGACAGCAGGAAGGCTTGAGCTTTATTAACCCTGACATGGTAAGCTCAGTACAATTTTCCGCTGGTGGATTTGAAGCAAAATATGGCGATAAACTTTCGTCGGTGCTAGACATCACCTACAGAAAACCAATCAAGTTTTCGGCAAATGCGTCGGCTAGTTTACTCGGTGCCACAGTGCATCTTGAAGATAGAAGTAAAAACGAAAAGTTTACTTATCAGCTCGGAGCTCGACAAAAATCGAATGCGTACCTCCTTAATAGTTTAGATACAAAAGGAGAATACAAACCTAATTTTGTAGATATACAGGGGTTTGCAACCTATAAATTTGGCAAGAAGTATGAAATCAATGTCCTATCTAACTATTCTAAAAACAGCTACAATATAATTCCACAAACAAGAGAATCTGACTTCGGCACTATCGATAAAGTACTTAGGCTTACTGTTTATTTCGATGGACGTGAAGTGGACGAATTCGAAACTTATATGTCGGCTATTTCAAACATCTACAAACCCAACGAATACACCACCCTTAAACTTATTGCTTCTGGATTTAGAACATTTGAATCCGAAACCTACGATCTACTTGGACAGTATTGGCTCGATGAAGTTGAAGCAGACAATACAGGAGGTGATGTTGTAAGAAATACAATTAACCTTGGGGTTGGCGGATTTCTAATGCACGCCAGAAATTATTTGGATGCGACAATATACAATGCAAGCCACAAGGGGTATCATATTAAAGACAAACACGAACTTACTTGGGGGCTCACCTATCAACACGAATTAATTAAAGACAAATTAAGTGAATGGCAATACGTTGATTCATCGGACTACTCACTTCCAATTTCGGAGAATGAAGATTTTGATATTTACGAATCACTTCATGCAAGTGCCAAATTAGAGACAAACCGGTATTCGGCATTTATTCAAAACACCAACAACTTTGGTAAAAATGATCAATACTTTCTGAACTACGGAACTCGATTTAATTATTGGGATTACAGCAAACAATCTTTAATAAGTCCTCGGGCTTCATTCGCCATTCAACCTGATTGGGAAAAGGATTTCATGTTTAGGTTAGCGGCTGGAGTATACTACCAACCTCCCTTCTATCGTGAACTGAGAGACCGATATGGGATACTAAATAAAGACATTAAAGCACAACAAAGTATCCATTTTGTAGCAGGTAGCGATTATAATTTCAGAGCTTGGAGCAGGCCTTTTAAGTTTGTATCAGAAATCTATTTCAAGAAATTCGACGATCTTATTCCGTATGAAATTAACAACGTTCGTATTCGCTATTATGCAGATAACATGGCTAAAGGTTATGCAACCGGCGTTGATCTACGAATAAACGGTGAATTCGTAAAGGGAGTTGAATCTTGGGCTAGTTTAAGCGTTATGAAAACAGAAGAAGATTTAAGAAACGACTTCTATTACGAGTATCTCAATAATTCAGGAGAAAAAATTAGTTACTCTACAGAAGACCAAACAATAACAGACAGTGTTAAAATTGAGCCTGGCGCCATACCCAGACTAACAGATGAACGTGTGCACATGAGTATCGTGTTTCAAGATTACTTACCCCGTTGGCCTAAGTTTAAAATGCAGTTGAAAATGGTCTTTGGAAGCGGATTGCCTTTTGGTCCACCTAGCTTTGATAGGTACCGAGACACTTTACGGATAAGACCCTACAGACGTGTTGATATTGGATTTTCGTACACGCTATTAGAAGAAGACCGTGTTAAAAAAGAAAAAGGATTTGGTCGACATTTAAAGTCGATATGGTTCTCTGCCGAAGTATTTAACCTTCTTCAAATCGACAATGTCGTATCTTATATTTGGGTTAAAGATGTAACAGGAAATCAATACGCTGTGCCTAATTCTCTAACAGCACGACTAATTAACCTAAAACTAATTGTCCGGATTTAGACAGCTTTTATTGTATCCGAAATAATCTGAATACATTCTTTTATTTGCTCTTCTGTAATTACCAAAGGTGGTGCAAATCTGATCTTATCCTCGTGTGTTGGCTTGGCTAATAAACCATTATTCTTCATTCTAATACAAAGCTCCATTGCATCCACCCCATTCTTAGGCTTGATGACAATTGCGTTTAACAACCCCCTTCCTCTAACCAAAGTGATCATATCGGAATCAATTGCTCTTAAGCCCTCTCGCAATATCTCACCAAGACGCATTGAGTTCTCAGCCATATTCTCGTCACGTACAACTTCTAAAGCAGCTATAGCCACTTTATTCGCCAATGGATTACCTCCGAAAGTTGAACCATGCTCACCTGGTTTCAAACACATCATAATATGATCGTCGGCAAATACTGCTGATACTGGAAGTACGCCCCCTGATAAAGCTTTACCTAAAAGAAGGATATCTGGTTTAATACCATCGTAATCGCATGCCAATAACTTACCTGTTCTGGCGATTCCTGTTTGAATCTCATCCGCAATGAAAAGAACATTATTCTCTTTACACAATGCTTTACATCGAGCCAAATAACCATCTTCAGGAACAAGTACACCTGCTTCTCCTTGAATCGGTTCTACAATAAAAGCAACTACATTGATATCCTTAAGAGCTTCCGCTAATGCATCCGAATTATTATAAGGTATTGTTTCAATTCCTGGAGTGAATGGGCCAAACTCATTTTTTGCCACTTCATCATTCGAAGCTGACACTATCGTAATAGTACGTCCATGGAAGTTACCTTCACAGAATATAATCTTTGCTTGATCTGCTGGAATACCCTTCTTTTGGTAGCCCCATTTTCGTGCAAGCTTAATTCCTGTCTCCACCGCTTCCACACCAGAGTTCATCGGCAATAGCTTATCAAAACCAAAATATTCCGTTGCGAATTTTTCGTACTCACCAAGGGTATCGTTATAAAATGCTCTAGATGTAAGCGTTAATTTTTGTGCTTGCTCCGTAAGCGCACCAATAATCTTAGGATGACAGTGCCCCTGATTAACAGCTGAGTATGCCGATAAAAAATCAAAATATTTTTTCCCGTTTACATCCCAAACAAAGACTCCTTCACCTTTAGAAATTACAACTTGTAACGGGTGATAGTTATGCGCGCCATGCTTGTCTTCTAACGAAATTGCCTCTTGCTCTGCTGCTGATGTATTTTCTTCTAGTACCACGGTAAAATTTGATTTTTAATTGATGTAAATTTGCGACAATTATAGCAAAAATGAAAGGTAAGAAGGTAATAGAGAATGTCGAAGTAATCGACATGGGTACGAAGGGTAAAGGCGTAGCGAAAAAAGATGGCATGGTAATCTTTGTGCAAGATGCTATTCCAGGTGATGTGGTAGACGTTGAAGTTTACAAAAAGAAAAAGTCGTTCTATGAAGCGAATGTGATCAAATACATCAAACGATCCGATGACTTAACCGAGCCATTTTGTAAGCATTTCGAAATATGTGGTGGATGTAGTTACCAGCACATTAACTATGATGCCCAGCTTAATCACAAGCAAAAAGGAATTACAGATAACTTATCTCGAATTGGCAAATTAGATATACCTGAGGCCCCTCCCATTATCGCTTGCGACTCAACTCAGTTTTATAGAAATAAATTAGAGTTTACATTCTCGAACAAGAGATGGTTGAGTACTACTGAGATTAAAAGTGAAGATATTATTTACAATCAAAACGTATTGGGTTTCCACGTTCCTGGACGATTCGACAAAATATTAAACGTCGATAAATGTTGGTTACAAACAGATCCTTCAAACGCAATTAGAAATTCGGTTTTAGGATATGCTTTAAAGAATGAACTTGAATTCTTCGACTTAAGAGAACAAACCGGGTTATTGAGAAACATGATTATCCGAACAACCACTACAAACGAAGTAATGGTTATCATGATTTTCGCGAAAGAAGATCGCGAAGTTAGATTTGGTTTAATGGATCATCTTAATGAAACGTTCCCAGAAATCACCTCTTTGATGTATGTGATAAACACAAAAAGAAACGATACTATTTCGGACTTGGAAGTACATCACTACACTGGCAAAACGTTTATCACTGAAAAACTTGGTGATATCAGTTTCAAAATTGGACCTAAGTCATTCTTCCAAACGAACTCTATACAGGCGCACAAGCTCTACCAAGTAATTGAAGAAATGGCAAACTTGAATGGCAGTCAAATTGTGTACGACCTTTATTGTGGTACAGGAACTATTGGAAACTTCATAGCTAAGAAAGCTAAAAAGGTTATTGGTGTGGAACAATTGCCTGAGGCAATTGAAGATGCAAAAGAGAACTCCGCCAATAACGGAATCGAGAACACAGAGTTCTTTGCTGGAGACATGAAAGATGTTCTTGATGAAAAGTTCATTAAGAAAAACGGCCACCCAGACTTAGTAATAATCGACCCTCCTCGCGCTGGCCTACACAAGGATGTAGTTGAGGAATTGAATAGATTAAAGGCTAAACAAGTTATTTATGTGAGCTGCAATTCTGCTACGCAAGCGAGAGATCTAGAATTACTTTCAGTCAATTACAAAGTATCGTCAGTACAGGCAGTGGATTTATTTCCACATACTGTACATGTAGAAAATGTGGCATTGTTAACTCTAGTTTCCTAAAGCAGGATTAAGCTGTTTAGCTCTGGCCATGTACTTCTGTGCATTTTCCATGTCGCCCATATTCTGGTAAGTGATAGCGGCAAAATGCCAAAGACTTGCATTGTTGGGTGCGTATTCAATCCCTTTATTAAAGGCAGCAACACTCTTTACATTCTCGCCAATAGTTCCATAAACACTTCCCAGATTCAAATACCCATCTGCAAAACGAGGATCGAAATAGATAGCCTTTTCAAACATTTCTTGCGCCTCTTTATATTGTTGTCGATTAAAATAGATCGCTCCAAGATTACTATATGTAAGTGGTTTCTTGGAATTAAACTCTAGAGCCTTAAGATATTTCTCCTTTGCCTTATCGTAGTCATCCATCCTATAATAGGTTAATCCTATCTGGGAGTAAGCATCCGCATAATTGGGATAGATAGCAACCGCTTTCTCCAAAAAAGAAATACCTTCTAAGAAAAACGCCTTCCTCTTTTCTTTGTCTGGCTCTGCAAGGGCAACAACTTTTGTTATCTCCAGTCCGTGATAATAATGCATTCTAGCACTTCCTGCAGACGTTTGAATATCGGTACTATATAAAGTCTGATTATTGGTCCAAGCTGTATTACGATCAATTGTTTTAAATGAATACAGCGAAATGACAATAGCGACAACACCTATGTACTTACCATTTTTACTAAATACTTCTTTAATATTCTCATACGACTCATCTAGGTAATCAACTTTCGTAGCCATTGCCAAAAGGTGCCCCAAAATGATGACAAATCCCAGGGAAGGGAAATACATCAGACGTTCTCCAAAACCAACCCCTATGAGCATTACTATATTAGAGAAAAGAGAAACCGTTATCACGAAATATAAAAATCCAAAGACTAAATGATTCTTCGTTTTCAACTTTACCAAAGAAAATATTCCTGCCCCCAGAAAAAAGATTGTCGAGAACAATGCATAAATGTTCGTCCACCCTACCAATGGGATTTGGTTAAAAGAATAATCACTGGTTAAGGGATGGGGAAAGGTTAAAAGAGCAAAGTACTTCCCAAGTCCCTTCATGGCTGTTGCCAACCTTACCATATAATTGGGTGCGTCTACAAAAAAGTTATCTAATGCTACATAAGTCGAATTCCCATCAACGCCTCCTAAAATTGCAATCCGTGTAAGAATGCATAACCCCGCTGCCATCGCAAATATTCCAGACATCTCCATATTTTTCTTGGTTGTAACCGAAGTATAGAAATATAATATCAAGGGTACGATCGCTAAAAATGTTATCGAGCTCTCGTTCGAAAAAATGGATAACATATAGCTACCTCCCATCAAAATTGCATGTTTAATATTGTTCGACTTGACATACTTAAACATATAATATAAGGCTGATAACGCGAACAGCATAGTCATCATCACATCCCTACTTTTAATATTTGCCACTACTTCTGTATGAATTGGGTGTGCCGCGTACAGCAAACTAATAGCAAACGGAATAATGATATTAATCCTACCGTACATCATACTTAATACAACAAACATTAAGAAACATGTAAGTGCATATACCAATACATTTATCAGGTGATAGAAAAAAGGTGTATCCGGAAACAACTCCCATTCTGTTGCAAACATTACCAACGAAACGGGTCGAAAAACAGAATCTACAGAATTCCAATATCCATAACGATACCCCGTTTTAAGGATAATTGGGATCCCTTCGATGCCTCGTTTTACGACCCAGTTATCTTTCATAACAGAGGCGTCGTCTAATACATAACCGTGATCTATTGAATTAGAGTAGATAAGAATAGCAACCAACGAAACAAGTAATCCTAATTTCCTCTTTAAGGTAAACCAAGAACCATTCTTTCTAGGCTTCTTTTTCTTTGGACGTTCGGCTTGAGGACCTTGACTTTCATCAATTACCTGTTGCTCTATTTTCTCTTTACGGGTTAATTTCTTACTTCCCATCTTGTTGGATTACTGAAACAAATGTAAAAATTGTAAATTTGGAAAAAGCACAGATGGCCCAAGAAAAGACCCTTATCCTAACCCTTGATCAGATCAATCAAAAGATCAAGAGAATCGCGTATGAAATTTACGAGAACAACTTTGATGAGAAGGAAATTATCGTAGCAGGAATTGCCAAAAGAGGTTATATTTTGGCAGAACTACTTGTCGCACAACTAGAAGAAATCAGTCCTTTCAATATTATTCTTGTCGAACTTCAAATTGACAAGAAAGACCCTATGGAAAATGGTTGTTCTTTAGAAATGAAAGAAGAAAAACTCAAGGATAAAGTCGTTATAATTGTGGACGATGTTGTTAAAAGTGGTAAGACTTTAATTTATGCGACAAAATTTTTCTTGGGAGTTCATTTAAAAAAGCTACGAACTGTAGCGTTAATAGATCGCGAACATAGACGATACCCTGTAAGTGTAGATTATTTAGGCATGCACCTTTCCACTACACTACAAGAGCACGTTTCAGTAGATTTTTCAAAAAAAACTAGTGGTGTTTACTTAAAGTAAAGCTGGTTCGATATAACTCAATTTTAACGATAAGTCTTCTATATCGAAGTTCTCACCGGATATAATTACATCTGCTTGGTTGTAATATTCTTCTCGAATGCCCAAGTTAATAGCAATGTAAGACTTCAAGTCATCATCCGTTTTTCCCTTTATTAAAGGACGGCTTTCTTTCCCATTTGACAATCTATTTATAAGAGCAGGAATAGACATTTTCAAATAAACACTTCTTCCAGACGTTTTAATTAATTCGAGATTCTGATCTGTACAAGGCGCTCCTCCGCCTAATGAAATAACTGTTTTCTCTAATTCGCATAACTCTTTTAAGGATTGATTTTCCTTTTCTCGAAAATATTGTTCCCCTTTCGACTTGAATAATTCTGGAATTGATTCCCCTTCTTTTTCTTCAATATAATCGTCCATGTCTACGAAATCCATCTTCAACTTCCTAGCTAACTGCTTACCAATCGTCGACTTACCACTTCCCATGTACCCCATTAAAAATATTCTCATAATGTCACTTTTTTAGATTAATACTCGTTCTATCTATTAGTAATACTGTGAACTGAAAAATAAGATACAAAAAGTTATCACAACGTTATAGATATTTGAGAATTGCAATTATATTTGCACTCCTTAAATGGACGATTCGGTAGCTCAGCTGGTAGAGCATCTCCCTTTTAAGGAGAGGGTCCTGAGTTCGAACCTCAGCCGAGTCACAATAACCCCGCTAAATCATAGATTTGGCGGGGTTTTTTGGTTGATTACTCCAAATGGGTAGAACATTCTGACATTAACCAGATGTTTTTAATTTACGGTAAACTATAACTCAATTTCACTAAATCGTCATCTTGAACACTGCCAAATCCACTTTAATGAAAAGATTTCAAATCCCAGTTAACGATTTTAACCTTGCCACTGCCGTCGATGCATGAAGATTATAAAATTCTCATTGTGAGACATAAAACTTAACTTGCACATAATAGAAGAAGTAAACTCTATAGAGTTTACCCAGCCAATTTGGGGTACATGAAACACAAATTAGAAAGAGGGTAATATCTACACCCTAATTTAAAACAAGGGCGTTTTTTAACTACATTTACCCCTATTGATTATTCAGGGGTAATAAGTACCCTCATTAAAACATCTAACAATTGTGACCTACAACTCCCAAAAACCATACAACGATTTACCTTTATTACCTCCACAATCGGAAATTGAAACAACCGAAATACTAAAAAAAACTATTTCAGCTAGCCGTGCACTATCGGAGCTTAAGGGCGCCATAACCAACCTTCCAAATCCCACTTTATTTATCGACAGCATCCAATTACAGGAAGCACAAGCAAGTTCTGCAATAGAAAATATTATTACCACAAATGACGAACTGTTTAAATCTTCAATAGCAGACAAAAGGACTGACAACCCAATAATAAAAGAAGTATTACATTACAAAGATGCTCTTTGGCTAGGTTTAGAAGAAATAAAGAAACGACCATTTCTTACTACTAACTTATTTATTCAACTAGTACAAAAAATAAAGGAAAACACAGCAGGAATACGCAATGCTCCAGGCACTCAACTAACTAATCCAGTTACAAATAAAGCGGTGTATACTCCCCCAGAAGGAGAAGATATTATCCGAGAGAAGTTGAAAAACTTAGAAGATTTTATCCATGCCGAAGATGAGGTCGACCCTTTAGTAAAAATGGCCATCATCCATTACCAATTTGAAGCAATACATCCATTTTTTGATGGCAATGGTCGAACAGGAAGAATTATACTCCTCCTATATCTTAATATAACTGACTTGTTAGACTTGCCAGCATTATTCCTTAGCGGTTACATAATGAAAAACAAAAATGCTTACTACCAAAACCTAAGAGCTGTCACCGAAAAAAATGAATGGAAAGACTGGATACTTTATATGTTGGATATGATAGAAAAAACCGCAATAGAGGATCGAAACAGAATAAAAAGAATCGAAAAATTGATGAGCCAAATGGGAAAAGATATCCAAAGTCAATTGCCGAAAGTTTACTCCAAAGATTTGATGGAAGTTTTATTCAAATTACCCTATACAAAAAGGCAATCCCTCGAAGAAGCAAAATTGGGAAATTTAAAAACGGTTGGAAATTATTTGAAATCACTAGAAAATGAAGGATTCCTAACAAGTGAACAAGTTGGAAAAGAGAAATTATACCTAAATTCTAAATTATTAGAAATACTCAATAGCTAGTTATTAAATAACACGATACCCCAATCGAGTAGACGGCTCCGCCAGATAAACTGACGGAGTGCGCCTCTCACACCACCGCACGTAAGGGTCTCGTATACGGCGGTTCACCAAATTGAAGTTTGCGTATTATTAATGTAATCTATCAAAGGTTTATACTGGACTTAGTACTTTTAACTGGAGGGTTTAGAATAGCCATTAAGCATTGAATATTAATTTTATGCTTATGAAAAAGAAAAGATATTACAGTAAAGAATTTAAGCTTCAGTCTGTTGCTATGGCAGTAGAAAGAGATAATATTTCTGAAGTAGCTAGAGAGTTAGGTATTCGTCCAGATATGCTTGGAAGATGGATACGAGAATATAATGAGAAGAAAATGGATGCTTTTAAAGAGGCTGG
>JABSPR010000158.1 GCA_013214975.1 Flavobacteriales bacterium | reverse complement strand
GCACTAAACCCCCATAGTGGAATTATTAAAACCATGTAGAAACTTCTTGCAATGTGCGACACGGCTAGCTCTCTTTCTCCAATCTGTTCGATAATGAGAAAGAATATTAACCAACTAGTAAGCGAGATAAAGTTCCTAACCATAATGGGAGTAGCCACTTTACTTATTTGGTTAACAATATTTGTTTTAATACGAGTAAACTTAAAGAGATGATACTTTTTGTGATCGATTCTTGATGTGTACCAAAAGAAATGGATGAAGGCAATAACTTCTGCGATGACGGATGCAATGGCTGCACCAGCAACTCCCATCATAGGCATACCTAGCTCACCGAATATTAATGCATAGTCTAATATTACGTTTACAATACCCATGATTGCAGTGTTTGTAATAAGAATCTTCGTTTCAGTTATACCCACAAAGAATGCTCTAAAGGCGAAACAGAGAAAGGAAAAGAAGACTCCCCATATTCTATAATCTAAGTACTCGATGGTATACTGAGCTATTTCTTTAGATTTACTTACTGCGTTAATTAAATGGGGGATGGAAAATTTAGAAATCAAGAAGAAAATTACGCTTAGAGCTAACAAACAATACACTAAGTGCGAAAATATTTTTCCAATTTCTTTTGCGTTATTCTCTCCGTTTCTACGGCCAATAAGTATTTCTCCTCCAGCCGTAAATCCCATCCCGGCCATGATAATTACCATGTAGAAGATCCCGCCATTTCCTGCAGCAGCTAGTGGGATTTCGCCGAATTTCCCTAAGAATGCGGTGTCTGTTACGTTGACAATATTCTGTGCTACTCCACCAAGAATAATTGGATAGGAGATAGACCATATCTCTCTGTAGGAAATGTTTTTTAATAAATTCATTTCTCTACGTACAGTTGATCTTTCGAATCGTAAGCGATGTTATTATTGTCTAATAGAGATTGTATGACAGACACAAACTGGTTTTTATCACCACCTATCATATTCTCTAGGTCATTAATGGTAGTGCGTTTCTTTTTTAAATGATTAAGAATAGTTAACTCCAAATCACTAGAATTGTTTTTTTCTAATGCCTTTAGGTTGTCAATGCAGATATCGCATTTTCCACATTCCTTTTCTTTTTTCTCATCAAAATATTTTAGTAGGAGCTGGCTTCTGCAAATTTGGTTGTTAGAGACGTAATCGATTACTGAATTCATTTGAATCAAGGCTGTCTTTTTGCGATCCAAATAATTCACCTTTGATATTTTAATGTCATTTACATCCTTCCGGAAAGGGACAAAGCAAATCTGAGGTTGTTTACTAGAAGGAACATAATGTATGATCTCTTTCTTATGCAGATGATTTAGATAAAATGAAACATTCTTAGGACTGATGTTACTCCTTTTAGACAACTCATCTTCATCGATATGTACAAAATCGTCGAAAATTGCGGTATAGGATCTTAGAATGGTTTTAATAAAGTTGTCGTAGTTCTCATTTCGTACTTGGAAATTATATAGCTGGTCTTTATTAGCAATGAACATTACTTTTGATAAAGATTTCATGCTGAAATTCGTAGTCATATAGCCTTCTCTTTCGATAAACTTTATACAATTAAAGAAGCCTCTTGGTTTGAAATTAAATCTTTCGCAAAACTCATTCAGATTGAAGTTGTAGTAAACGCCTTCTCCTGAGCCAATAGCTATTTTAAGATAATTTGAAATAGCCTTGTAAGCTCTTTTGATTTCATCGATATCAGGAAACTCTTTTTTAACACGGTCTGTAAGTTCGCTTATGTCTTGCTTATTGGATAAAATAACGCCATATGCCTTTTTACCATCTCTGCCGCCACGTCCGGCTTCTTGATAATATGCTTCAAGCGAATCAGGCAAGTCCCAATGAATTACAAATCGAACATTCTCTTTATCGATTCCCATTCCAAAAGCATTTGTAGAAACAATGATCTGGGTGGTGCCCTTCATCCATTGAGCTTGTTTTTTTTCTCTCTCAGAAATAGTTAATCCAGCATGATAAAAATCGCAAGAGACTCCCGCTTTTTGTAACAGTGTTGCGATTTCTTTTGTTCTTCGTCTGCTATAGGCATAAACGATTCCAGACCCTCCAACTTTTTTAACAATATTAAAGAGCTGTTTTTGTTTGTCTTCTTTGGTTCGTACCACAAGTGATATATTCTCTCTTTCAAAACTTTTTTGAACAATATTCTCTTTAGAGAAAAGTAGTTTTTCTTGGATATCCTTAACTACTTCTTTCGTTGCAGTTGCTGTAAGAGCAAGTACAGGAACGTTCTTGAATAACTTTCGGAGCTCAAATATTTGTAAATATGAAGGCCTGAAATCGTATCCCCATTTAGAAATACAATGTGCCTCATCAACCACCAGTAGGTTAATATTCATTTTCTGTACCCTTTCGAGAAATAAATCGTTTTTCAGTCTCTCTGGAGAAACATATAGAAACTTCACCTTTCCATAGATGCAATTGTCTAAAGTAATGTCGATTTGCTTTTTAGACATGCCAGAAATAACTGCTGTTGCGTTGATTTTATTTTTAACCAAATTTTCAACTTGGTCTTTTATCAAGGCGAGGAGTGGAGATACTACTATACAGATTCCGTTTGTGGCCAGAGCAGGTATTTGAAAGCAAATAGATTTTCCTCCACCGGTAGGGAGTAGAGCCAAGACGTCTTCGCCATTGAGCGTTTTTTCGATAATTTGCTTTTGAAGTGGTCTGAATTCTTCAAATCCCCAATAATGTTTTAGAATACTTTCGGGTGTTACCGCGTCTTTTGTCATACCTCAAAGGTATAGATTATGAAGCGTTAGAAATAATGATAGTAAGAATGAAATGAGGATATGGTGGCTAGTTGTTTTTAATCACCCTAAGAGCTGTTTCTAGTTTAATATCTACCAAATCGTGTTTGCGAATAAGTCGTAGCATTTCATTCGTTCGAACGTTTGAATAGTATTTAGCATTAATCAAAGTATCAATCACAAACTCTTGATAAACTACTCCTCCGAAATCACCAAATGTTCTGCCAAATACACATACTTTACTTGAATCAAATTCGGCTCCCCAGTTTAAGGGAATTGACTGTCTATTACCTGAATTATCGATGTACAAAAATTCCAAGTTTTCAATAGGAATCATTCCTTTGTTCTCATTAAACTTAGTTTTTAAGACACCGTCGTTTTCAATTCTGTAAATTCTGGAGTCATTTTCATATTCTGTTTCACTTCCGCTAAGGTGATTGTGAAAGACGAATATTCTGCCAACATATCCTTCAGGAATAAAATACTTCTCGGACTCAGCAAGTTTTCCGATGTAAAGCATCCAAAAAAGTATTACGGGAAAAGGAATTAATATTAGTTGAACAATAAGCTTATCTATTCTTTTAATATAGATGCAATCTATGATTAGGCTAATTACAATAAATGAAAACCCAATTGTCATCATAAGGAAAAATAGATAGGTGGAAGGCCAGACCATATAGAACATCAGTACGCTAAGGATAAACCCAAAAGCGAGAAGAATAAGGCCCCAGACGGCCAACGGTTTTTTATGCCATTCCATATTTAGTTGCTCCTTATTTGTTATAGACTTGTTAGCAGAGAACGCTCTGCACTTTTGGCTTCAAGGAAAATTTGACCTGCCTCAACAGTGTTAATTTGTTTTTGTGCCTAGTTACATACTACGGAAGAAATTGTTGTTTGTTGATATATGATGATAAAATGCCAAGAAAGTGAAGTTACATCCTAGAGTAAAAAGACTAATTTGGGTTAGTTATTGAAGTGCACTAAATAAGAGAAGTATATGAGAAATAGAAGTGTTGTAAGTTTAGCTTTTTCGGTTGTAGTAGGACTTTTGGTCCTTATATCAAACTTTGCAAGTGCTCAGCAAAAGTGTGGGGTAAATTCGCGCTGGGAGATGCTGAAACAAGCAGACCCCGTAAAATATAATGAATTGCTAGAGGAACGCTTGTTACACAAAGCAGAGGTTAAGTATATTGAAGAGAATAGTATTCAAAAATCAGGTACTACTTATATTATTCCAATTGTATTTCATATTATTCATAATGCAGCTGGCGATGGTAAGATCCCTGAATCAGATGTTTTTGAAGCGATTAATATATTAAATGATGACTTTAATCTACGGAACTCTGATACGGCTTTAATCAATGATGAGTTTAAGCCAATTCTGGCGAATGTAGGTTTTGAATTTAGACTTGCTCAAAAGGATCCAGACGGGAATTGTTCAACTGGAATTAATTATTATGAACATGAAACATTTTATACGCAAGGTTCGAATGGCATTTATTCATTTGTGCAAAATCAATTAGACAATAAGTGGAAACATGATGAGTATTTAAATATCTATGTTAATTATCAATTAGATGGATATTATGGCTGGGCATATGGGCCAACCACAAATATTAATTCAGGAGTTACTGTTGCAAGCCCATGGGTAGGAATAGGAAATGGTTCCACCGATAATAGAACCTTAACGCATGAGATAGGGCATTGGTTTAACTTGGATCATACATGGGGTTGGTTAAATGATGCTGGAGATAACAGTAATTGTAATCAGGATGACGGTATCTCAGATACTCCTTTATGTAAAGGAACTTATGGGTGTAATCAGAATTTAAATAGTTGTGATGCCGGGCAACCAGGAGATATTAAAGATAATGTGCAAAATTATATGGAATATGGTTGTACAATAATGTTTACTGAAGGACAGAAGGAAAGTATGATAGCTTCGTTAGATGCTAGTATTCATGATAATTTAATTACAGAAGCTAATTTGATTAAAACCGGAACACAAGATCCTTATACCTATGCAGGAGGAACTGCTTGTGATGTTGTTTCATGTGAGATTATCAATGTTTGCCATGACTCTTTAAATGGAAATCTATCTGTTAAAATTATGGGTGGTCAGCCTGATTTTAGTTTGGAATGGTCCAATGGCGAAACAGTGATTGATTTGGGAAGAGACTCACTTACTACGCAGTATGGGTTGGTGCCAGGCGTTTATACTGTTACAATTACCGATATTATTAATGATACGGTTACCTGTTCTGCAGAGGTACTAGATTCATCAAATATCCAGGTAAGCTATACTATTGTAGACGCATCGGTTTGTGATTCTATTTGCGATGGATCTGTTGAGGTTGTGATAACGGGAGATGAGATTGGAGAACCGTTGGCAACGTTTTCTACTTCTTCCTCGAGTGATGGCGGAAATCAGATCTTGTCTGATGGGAATTGTGGCTCCAATCAGTTTTACATTGATCTTCAGCCAAGTCTAGTTTTGTCAACGGTAGATGAAAATTCAATTAAGTCCATTTGTGTGAGCTTTACTCATCCTAATCCAGCCGACCTTAAATTTGGTATTGAAGTGGTCGATGCAGCGGATAGCGATAACTATCAATACTTAAGCTTAGTTGAAAAAGGAGATATTGGGGCTGGACCAAATGTAGTAGAAGCTTGTTTTACCAGAGATGCAGAAGAAACTATTTCAGAAGGCACTGCTCCATATACAGGTAATTGGAAACCGAATGATGATTTTACACTTGTTGATCATGCGTTGGTGGGGAGCAAGGCGAATAGCTTATGGTATCTGGTTGCTTGGGATTGTGCAAATAATAATGAAGAAGGAACAATCGATTCTCTTAAAATTACTTTTTTGAATGGTGCGAGTAGCACTTCTTACTCTTGGTCTAATGATTCTACCAGAGAAAGTATTACAAGTGTTTGCTCAGGCGCTTATACATTAACTGTTACAGATAATGATCTTTGTACTGCTGT
>JABSPR010000157.1 GCA_013214975.1 Flavobacteriales bacterium | reverse complement strand
TTCGTAATTACGTATATTGTTTTAACGCATTTAAACTAAGATGCCATGGAAATAGGAATAGATAGTTTTGCTGCCACGTCTTCTAGGCAAGGTGGAACCAACTCACAAGCGCTAAATGAGTTACTTGAAAGAATAGAATTAGCTGACCAAGTATGACTTGACCTATTTGGAATCGGACAGCATTTCAGGAAAGAGCTTTTAGACTCCGCCCCTGCGATGATACTTGCAGCTGCCGCATCTCGGACCAAAACTATCATACTAACGAGTGCCGTTACTGTTATCGGTGCCGCAGATCCAGTTAAGGTATTCCAAGACTATGCAACGTTAGATTTAATATCTAATGGCAGGGCAGAAATAGTAGCTGGCCGGGGTTCTTTTACCGAGGAATTCCCCCTGTTCGGATTAAGTCTACAGGATTACGACGCTTTGTTTACTGAAAAGCTAGAACTACTAATTTAAATTAGAGACAATGAAATTGTGGATTGGAAGGGTGAGTCTAGAGCTTCTTTAATTAACCAACCGATATACCTACGACCTGTACAAAAAGAAATACCTATTTGGTTAGGAGTCGGTGGAACAACATCCTCTTTTGTACAAGCAGGAAGGATGGGCTTGCCTTTAATGGTGGCCGTAACTGGAGGAGAAACACATCGATTTAGACATTTGATAGACTTGTATAGAGACGCTGGAGCAAAAGCAGGTCATGCGCCAGAAAAACTAAAAGTTGGTTTGCATTCTTTGGGCTATGTGGCAAACAGTACAGAAGAAGCCATTAATGATTTTTATCCTGGCTATGAGAAAATGTTCACCAAGATTGGAAAAGAGCGTGGCTTCGCCCCTGTTACCAAAGAAGGCTTTGATGCCCAAAACGGACCACTTGGCGCCTACTTAGTTGGCACCCCAGAAGAAGTTGCAGAAAAGATACTCCGTCATAGAGAAGCTCTTGGAGGTATTTCAAGATTTACTTTTCAAATGAATGTCGGTTTATCCCACGAAAAATATTTGAGTTCAATTGAACTGATAGGTAAAAAGGTAATGCCGTTAGTGAATAAAAATTCATAAATTTTCAATAAATAATTACACCCTAATCAAAAGCAAAAAACCAACTATTATACGAGTATTATCAAATTTCAAAAAGAAATTACTCGAAAATAAACATTTTTAAAAAAAGTCTTTTCTATTATCACAATAATACCACAAACCCTATTCAATATAATTCGTAACTTCCAATAGCTTAGCAGCTAATCTCCCAAATTATTATCAATTGTTAACCAATGTGACACGTCGATGGATGTAGATTAGCATAAACTTAAACGATAAAAGATGAAGTATTTAATGACTCTCTCAGCTGTACTAATAATTATTACATCGAGCTTCGCACAATCGTGGCAAGTACTACCTAATGCACCAATTGGTGGATATTGGAACCACGACGATATAACTTTTACAGATCAAAATACTGGATGGGTTTGTGACATCTCAGGTCAGATTTACAAAACTACAGATGGTGGCGATAACTGGACCAATGTAGCTGATCAGCCTGGAACATCTTTTAGATGTATCGCCTTTTTAGATGACCAACATGGTTTTGTTGGAAATCTAGGTCCAATGGGTTGGGTTAACCAAACTTCAGATCCTACTATTATGTACGAAACAGTTAATGGAGGTTCAACATGGGCACCTGTATCGGGATTACCTGCTTCAAATAATATGAAAGGAATTTGTGGTCTTCAAGCTATTGACGAGAGCAACATAGTGGGAGTTGGAAGATATGATGGACCTCCAGTTTTGGTTAAATCTACGGATGCTGGTGCCACTTGGACCGTTAAGACTTTTTCGTCAGCAGAGGCCAATGGTTTAGTAGATGTGCACTTCTTTGATCCAGACACAGGTGTTGTGGTAGGAAATAAAGCTGGTGGCTGGGGAGTAGAAAGTGTAATACTATATACTACAGATGGTGGACAAAATTTTGAAATAAAACACACTTCCACGAGCGATCACTTTTGGAAAGTTTATTTCAGAGATAGGATGAATGGCTATGCACAAATTTCTTATTACTATACAGGCCCAAGAAAAATAGTCGTAACAACAGATGGTGGTCTTACATGGTCGGATGTGATATACGATAACAATGCCAATAATTATGAAGGTTTAGGTGTAGGTTTCTATGATGAAAATCTTGGTTGGGCATCTGGCGGCAACAAAACCTATCAAACCGTTGATGGGGGCAGTAACTGGAATAAGATTAGCATAGACCCTGATTATGAGGATACTATTAATCGCTTCGTAAAAGTTGGTGATGTAATGTACGCAGTAGGTTCTCGAATATACAAATATATTGACCCTACTGTTGGTCCAGCAAATACTCCACAAGTTGATAATACATTGTGTAAAATAAGCTGTAACCCAAATCCATTCAATGGATCGGCTACAATCAACTATACTGTTCCAGAGGATGGGCATGTTAACATAGGCGTTACCAGTATCGGAGGACGACTTATTGAGTTACTCGTAGATGAGAAACAAAATGCAGGTGACTATACGATTGAGTATAATCCTACTTACAAAGAGAAGTTTGTGGGAATTACTCTTATCACTGGCAAGTATAGGAGAAATGTAAAAGTGATTAGAGAAGATAAAAACTAGTCTGAAGCATTTACTACTAATTTTCAAAAGCAAGCTATAAAATAACAAAGCATTAAGAATTATGAAGAGAATTATTGGAACGCTACTTATTTCGTCGTACTCATTATTTTGTGCTGCACAACCTCAAATCGAACTACTTGAATTGGCTAGTGGATTTACTAAACCTGTTGATATACGAAACGCTGGTGATGACCGCCTTTTTATTGTTGAGAAGAATGGTATTATAAAAATCGTGGACACTTTGGGAACTGTAAATGCAACTCCATTTATGGATATAACTAGCATTGTAACTTCTGGTAATTCCTGGTGGGACGAAAGAGGTCTATTAGGGTTGGCCTTTCATCCTAACTATGCGGTAAACGGTTATTTCTTCGTAAACTATATTGATGGCAACGGCGATACACAAATCTCAAGATTTACTGTTAGTGCGGGAGATCCTGACATTGGAGATGATACTTCCGAAGAATATGTATTAAACATAGCTCAACCAGACCAATACCATAACGGTGGTGGGTTGCAATTCGGGCCTGATGGATTTTTATATATCGGTACGGGTGATGGAGATGGCACGACAGGTGGAGATCCTTATGGCTACGGTCAAGATTCCTTACATCTACTTGGTGCAATGCTAAGATTAGATGTAGATGTTATGCCATATACAATTCCAAATTCCAATCCATTTGTAGGTAACCCTGAAGGCCTTGATGAAATTTGGGCAACAGGATTAAGGAATCCTTGGAGATATAGTTTTGATAGTGAAACAGGAGATCTATGGATTGCAGACGTAGGACAAAACCTTTATGAAGAAGTTAATATGCAACCTGCCTCTAGCGCAGGTGGAGAAAGCTATGGCTGGAACTGTTATGAAGGAAATAGCTTTTATTTTGGTGGAGATTGTGCTCCTGATGTTGCCGTATATACCTCTCCCGTTTACGACTATTTACACACAGGAGACTTCTGTTCAATAACAGGTGGCTACATGTATAGAGGATCAAAGTATCCAGAAATGTATGGGCATTACGTTTATACTGACTATTGCTATGGCGAAATCATGTCACTCTCTTTTGATGGCTCTGAATGGGTAAGTATGAACCATGGTCACCATTCGGATGGCAACCTCGTTTCTTTTGGAGAAGATGCTAGTGGCGAACTTTATATTTCAGGAATTAGCGACGGGAAAATTTATAAAGTAGTAGAGCTTACGGTAGGAATTGAATCTGATGAACCTGACAAAGACGAGAGCTTCTATCCTAACCCTGTACATGAATCTACTACAATCTCTTTTAACAATCCAAATAGGGCTTCGCATAACTTCGTCCTTTCAACGCTAAATGGCAAAGAGGTTATGAGGGAAACTGGTATTAAGACTAGTACATATACACTTGATTGCTCTAATATGGCAAGCGCCATGTATTTCTACACTCTCTACTCTAAAGGAAAACAAGTAGCAGTTGGTAAGCTTGTAGTAGAATAAACTATTTCTTGTAAATCATTTTATTTTCTTCCTGCGACAATTCCCTTAGAGTTTGATTGCCTTTCTTGTCTAGACTAAAAACAAATGTATTGTCCTTGTTTTTATTTGATAACACATGCTCCAAAACAAGATTCACTTTATCTCTATCCAAAAACTTCATCAAATACAGTGAAGCGCCTAAATCCTCTGACATCTCCCGATCTATGCTTAGATCAGACGTTGTTAACATTATAATTGGCGGATGATTGGAAGAATCTGGCTCAAGTATTTTCAACTCTTTCAAAAAGTCAAAACCATCCATAACTGGCATTTTAATTTCTAAAAAAATCACATCAGGATAATCTTGACCAGTATTTTTTAATGAAGTGATATAACCTAATACCTTCTATCCATTTTTCTTAACTGTAATTTTTTGTGCAGCACCCATTTTCTCCAACAAGCGAACATTTAAAAAATTAGTCGTTTCATTGTCCGCTACAAGTAATATCTCCTCTACCTTTTTTACATTTACTTTTCAATCATTTAAGCCTGTTAATTATTAAAGTTCAAGCGTATCAATTCGAATAATTTCTTTGATACTTTTATTCCGTGAATAACGAGATCAAACACATAGAGGATTTATTTTTAAAATATCACTCTGAGCTTTGCAATACAGCTAATAAAATTGTTTGGGATAGAAGTAATGCCGAAGACATTGTACAAGACGTATTTTTCAAATTGTATAAAATAAAAGAAGACATCGACTGGAGTTCTTCTTTGCGTGCATATCTTCATAAGGCCACAATGAATGGTGCAATAAATTGGCTCGAAAAAAACCGACGCCTAGTTCCCATTAGCAATGAAGTAGAGGAACCTTCCATCAATGATGTCGAACAAAAAATTGAAACTAAAGAATTACAAGATCTAGTAGACATTGCGATTAAAAATCTCCCACCTAAATGCCGGGCTATATTTATATTAAGCAGAACGGAAGGATTGAAATACAAACAAATTGCCGAACAATTAGATATATCAGTCAAGACAGTGGAAAATCAAATGGGTATTGCAATTAAGAAACTAAAGACTCAATTAGAATCATACATCACCGTTACTTCCACCCTACTTATTTCTATTTTAAATAATTTCTAAAACTTCTTGGGGGTAAGTCAATAGTTAACTGTGTTAATAATAACAAGCATACATAACGATGAATACACCCTGGGAAATAATAGCCAAGCACTTTAGCAATGAGTCATCTAGCGAAGAAGAAAGTACGCTAACCAAATGGATCGAAAAAAGCGACGAAAACAGTATCCTTTTAAAACAATTAGGAGAACTCTTTTCCGACAACAAACAAACTAGAGAAGAATACATACCCAATACTTCTGACGAATGGGAAAAGCTTAAACTCCGTATTGAGGCCACGGAACAAGAGCCGAAAGTGACTCCTTTTTGGAAAAGACGCAGTTTAAAAGTGGCAGCTTCTTTTTTAATTATTCTTAGTCTTGGATATCTATTTATTGATACCGGTGTTAAAAGAATAGAAATTGCTACTACCGACAACACAGAAATTTTCATCCTACCTGATAATAGTAAGGTGCAGTTGAACAAGAACAGCAAACTTAGTTTTCCTGAAAAATTCGATATTGATAACCGTGAAGTTAAAATGAGCGGAGAAGCATACTTTGAGATTGAGAGAGATGAGTTTAAGCCATTTAAAGTATACACCAACAATACACTCGTTACTGTTCTCGGAACAAAATTTAATATTAACTCTTACGACTCCGAAAACATTGAGGTAGCTGTTACTTCCGGTAAAATACAGTTCGAAACAGGCGAGAATAAAATACTCCTAGCCAAGGGAGAAAAAGTTTCCTACAACAATACTACAGACATCATTCTCAAAAATAAATTCAGAAAAAAAGATTTAAGATGGTGGCTGAAAAATATTGGAAAAGACGTCAAGTCATTTATCAAGAATAATAAACAATAAAAACCCTTAATAACTACCAAATAACATCAATATGAGAATCTTCAAACAAACTATTATTATCGCATCAATCTTGTTCGCTACAACAAGATTTACCTCTTCTAACGCTCAAGATATGGGAGTTGGCCTTCGTTTCGGTGATCCCAGTGGGATCACATTTAAAAAGCATCTTTCTGATGAAAATGCATTTGAGGTTTCCATTGGACGAACTCATTCTTTTCGAAACAAAAACAAATATTACGACGATAACTTCAACGATTGGTACAATGACCAAAACTACCTGTACTACCATAAATTTGAGCACTACGAAACCGATGCCAGTACTCCCATTGGAATTCAACTTCACTATCTAATTCAAAAAACCTTTTTACCCCAAGATTTCGATAATAACATGAAGTGGTATTTTGGAGCTGGAATTCAGGCTATCTTTCAATCATATACATATGCGTATAGATATCAAATATATAAGGGTGACAATTGGATGTATTCGGATGGAGATAAAACCACCAATAATGATATTGGTATTGATGGCGTAATTGGTCTTGAATATACTTTCCCTAATCACCCCATATCTGCATTTATTGATGCTACAGCCTTTCTAGAATTAATTGATGAACCTTTCAAACTATATATGCAAGGTTGCGTTGGAGTCAGATATAATTTTTAATGAATCTTTTTATAAGAAAACACCTAATTTTTAAAGATTAGGTGTTTTTTCATACTCTAAATCCCATTACACAAACATCATCGAGTTGCTCTATATCACCTTTCCAGGCTTTAAAAGTCTCACTAAGCAACACCTTTTGTTCATCCATAGGTTTAAGATGATTTTCGACGAGTAACGTTTTAAAGTGTTTCGATTTGTACTTTTTATTGTTCGGTCCACCAAACTGATCTGCAAAACCGTCTGAAAATAAATAGAAACAATCTCCGTCTTCTACATCCATTATATGCGGAGTAAACGGATGTTGATCTACGTACTTACCTACAGGTTGTTTATCCGGCTTAATTTCATGCAGTATGCCTTTTCTGATATAATACAATGCACTATTTGCACCAGCATATTCTAATTTCATCGTTTTCAAATCAACACAACACATAGACACATCCATCCCATCTTGAACAGTTTCTGAACTGTGGGAGAACCTCTCTTCCAGTAAGCTTACAGCCCTATCTAATATTTTTGCTGGATTGTGCAATCGTAACTCCCTTACACTTTTAGTAAGCACATTACTACAAACCACACTTACCATTGCTCCTGGCACACCATGACCGGTACAATCGGCGACAGCCAAGAATATTTTATTACCAACCATTTCTGTCCAGAAAAAATCACCCGAAACAATATCTTTTGGACTATACAGAACGAAGATGCCTTTCAGCTTCTTACGGATCTTTCCAACTCGAGGAAGAATGGCATACTGAATTCTTTTTGCATAAATAATACTGTCGGTAATCTCTTTGTGAGAAGCCTCTACTTTCTGCGTAGCATATGCAACTTGACGTTCAAGAAATTTCTGTCTTTGTTTTAGCTGAGATATGTAGTAGCTAACAATTAATGATATTACAATAGCAGCAATAACTGCGTATCCCAACCTTGCCCACCAAGTATGCCACCAAGGAGATCGCACCGAAAACTTATATTCAAATGGCTCACTCCATTTACCGTCCGACCCCACAGCCATAACTTTAAACACATAATTACCTTGAGGAATATTTCTATAATCTGCTTTAGACTCTTCATTTGGTTCACTCCAATGATTATCCAAACCGATCAATTTATAACTGTATCTTATTTTATGTTGAGATGCCCAATCTATTGCTGAGAAATGGAAATTAATGTGATTTATTTTATATGCCAGTTTTAAATTTTCTGGATAATTATGGAATAGCGGGACGGAAGAAAATTGAATGTCATTTTTTAAACTGTCGGCTAGATTATTGAAATTCATGTATTGCTCATCAATCTCGATATATTGAAGATCGACAGTCAGGGCTCTTTCGGAAGTATGTAAATTATTCAAATCTAACATTTCCACAGCCTTTCCTCCTCCCCACCATATTCTATACTTACTATCGGAACAAACACAATTGACATAAAAATCTTCTCCCTTTAGGCCATCTCGTTTATGAATAGTTTGAATCGAAATATCATTAACACTACTTACATCATTTAGATCAATTCTATTTATTCCTTTTTCTGTGGCAATCCATAAAACATTATTGTCTTCGATAGTTAAAGAAGTCACGTAGTT
>JABSPR010000156.1 GCA_013214975.1 Flavobacteriales bacterium | reverse complement strand
CCTTTCATCATAACCGGAAGCTCTTTATAAGTCAAGGCCCGCCAACACCACTCCAATGGACCAAAGCGGAAGTACTTAAGCCATATGTTGCTAGTTATAGTTAGCGTAACAAACACCCCAATGGAAAAACCTAAAATGTAGGTAGTCCCTATTTCACCAGCAAGTCCTAATCCTGGTCCGATGCTGAAGTAGGTAAAGTTTACACTTTGACACATGATCACATAATTCGTTAACGCCATCCTTCCAACGGGTGCAAATAGGCAAAGGATCTTACGACTGAATAATGAATTCATTCCCAAAACAACCAAACAAATGTATCCTGTGGCAATTGGAATAATGGAAAGAAAATCTATGAGGTAAGCAAAGCCAACAAGAAAAGGCATTTCCTCTATGTTACCATAATCGTATACGCTTATAATACTGAGAGACCAATACCCCATTACCAACCCTAGAGGTAAAGTGTACCATAATACTTTCTTAAATCCAGCAATATGAAGATTTGCATTTTGAATCCATCCTTTTCGTCCAATAAGGAAACCAAGCATAAACCGACCTAAGGCATAAAGGATGTAGCTAATTATACTGCCATTCAAAATCAGCTCATACAAGTTCATTTCCCAGAAGTAGCTAAATAGCGTAGCGTATCCCCACTCCCCTTGCATAATATTATAACCACCGTCTTCATTGTATATTAACTCCGGATTTACATATTGCCACATCTCCAAAAACTGGCTAAGACCTTCAATAATTATCATCCCAAAGAGAGCCAAAAACAAACCTATATAAAGCAAAAACTTATCGCTTTTATCCTTCATCAAGAAAAGTATAAATGCTATAATTCCATACATAAATAGCACCTCCCAAGCCAACATTACAAACAGATGAAAAGCGCCGAAAAGCATTAATATCAATGTGCGTCTCAAGTAAATGACTTTAGCATCTGAACGCTTATCCTTTATTCTCTCCCATTGCACATAGAACCCCAATCCAAAAAGAAAAGCAAAAAGTGTATTGGCCTTATTTGTGATAAACAACTTTATGAAAGGGCTAACAAAAGAGTCTATCGAATGTGTCGATAGGCCTACCATGGAATCCCAAGAGATAACCATTTCATAGAATATGAATTCACTAAAAATGCCGACTAACACACCAAATAATGCTAGGCCTCTTAAGACATCTAGTGTGGCTATTCGATCTTTAGAAGTTATAGATGATATACTATTCATTTATGGGCTTATTCCAAATTATAGTGCTAATATTAGACTACGATCGGCTAAATACAAATATACCAGGTCTTACACATCTAGCGCGAAACTGCAATTTTACAACATTGTTAATCACAATAAAGATTATTTAATTGTTAATTAATAAATTAGCAGAAAAACAGATACATAATGAATAAAATAACACTAATCGTATTCTTAACTGCATTAAACCTAAGCACAGTTTTAGGAGCAGATAACAGTAAAAAGCCAAACATTGTGATGGTGGTGATGGACAATTTTGGCTACGGAGAAGTGGGCTGTTACGGCGGTGGCGAACTCAGAGGAGCACCAACTCCTAACATCGATGGTCTTGCTGACGAAGGATTTAGATTAACCAATTTCAACGTTGAAGCAGAATGCACACCATCAAGGGCTTCGTTAATGACAGGGCGTTACGGCATAAGAACGAGAAAAATAGCAGGTACGGATGAATACCGAGGTGTATGGTCGGGCATTACAAGTTGGGAGATTACTCTTCCAGAAATGCTTACAAAGCAAGGATATGCAACCGGAATGTTTGGCAAATGGCATTTAGGCGATTGGGAAGGAAGGTTTCCTACTGATCAAGGTTTTGACGAATGGTATGGCATACCTAACTCTTCGGATCAAGCATTTTGGCCAACCAGCGACCTTTGGAGAGATGATGCCCACCCTGATCTACGTTTCACATATGTAGTTGAGTGCACGAAAGGTGAAAAACCAAAAGAAATTGGAGTATATGATCTACCTAGAAGAGCAACAATAGATAAAGAAATAACCGTAAAGGCCATTGATTTCATCAAACGAAAAGCAAGTAAAAACAAACCATTCTTTGCCTATTTGCCTTATACACAAACACACGAACCCGTTAATCCACATCCCGATTTTAAAGGATCTACTGGCAATGGTAAATTCGCCGATGTATTGGCTCAAACGGATTCGTATATTGGTGATTTACTTAAAACTATCGATGAGCTTGGATTAAAAGAAAACACCATCTTTATATTTACTTCCGATAATGGACGAGAAGGCGTTGATAGATCTTTTGGAAGTACTGGTGTTTGGAAAAGAGCGATGTTCTCCCCTTATGAAGGATCACTACGTGTACCTTTTATAATAAGATATCCCGGTAAAGTTCCTGAACGAAAAGTATCTAATCAATTATTCCATTTAGTAGATTTATTCCCAACGCTAGCAACATGGACAGGTGGAGATGTGCCAACGGATAGGATAATAGATGGCGCGGATCAAACAAAATTCCTAATGGGTGAAACAATAAAATCTGCAAGAGAATCAGTAATGATATATTTAGGAAATATTCTGTTTGGGGCTAAATGGAGAGATTGGAAAATCCTAATTAAAGAAATGGAAGAAGGAGGATATGCAATCAAAGAAATGGTTTACCCTTCTATTTACAATCTCTTAATTGACCCTAAAGAAGAAGTACCTGAAACAAACTACCTATCGAATACTTGGGTTGATTGGCCTTTGTATCAAGTGATGGATGATTTTAAGGCATCTTTAGCTAGCGATAAAGGAACTCCTTCCGAAGATTAAGTTGAAGCACGTTTATTTAATCTTACTATTCACAGCGTTCCTAAGCTGCAACGAAAACAACAAAGAACTTGTCCCTGTTTCGAATGCTCAATTTGAAGAATTCGTAAACGAGACTAATTATAAAACCGATGCTGAGAAGTACGGATGGTCGATTGTACAGCAGGACGTTTACAAATTTATTACGGTGGATGGCGCCAACTGGAAGACACCGGATGGAAAACTTACACCATCATCCAAAGACCTTCCTGTTACCCAAGTCAGTTACAACGATGCTATCGCCTATTGCAAGTGGGCTAAGGTTCGATTACCCAGTTACGACGAATATTGGGATTTTGCAGACTTAGATAATAGACTGATTATTGCAGAAAAAAAGAATCCCATTACACCTATTCACAAGGCAAATATTATTGGAAATGTTTGGGACATCACGGAAGTATCTCTCAAAGACTCAACCCGCCTAGCGGGGGGATCATTATTCTGTTCATCGAAAACATGCGACGGTACCGTGAAAGAACGGGAACTCTATGTCGATAAAGAAACCGGGAATATCAACATTGGGTTTTGTGTAATCACTGCTAACTAATCGAGAAGACTATTCAGTCTATTCAGTCTATTCAACAAACAACTAAATCTGAGTGGATTACCTTTTATTAGAAATTATTACTAGAAAAACTATCGTTCTATATTATATGGTATAATTACGTATTTGCAACTTCCCCCGAAACCATCATTACTTAATAGCGTAAATATTTAGCTATTACTCCGCGCAGACCTAACTCTGACGGTGATTTTGAATTTCAAAACCCTATTGGTTGAAGTTTAATATTTCATTATTCATTATTCTCCTTGGAAGTGGCATGTTCATGTCCATGACTGACTATGATGATGGTAAAGTGAAGTTCATTATTTTAACAAAAATTCTCTTTTTTGTTGAATGGTCAGAAACATCTTTAAACTTTGATGGAAATATCCGATTTGCCACATACGGTGAAGATTATTCCGGAGAGGTTCTTAAAGAACATGCAAGCCACAGAGACATTAATGGGAAAACTCATATCGAAAATCATTCCTAAATCAATTACCGAATAGGAAGATATTGATTTGCTTTTTATTCCGAAATCATATTCAAAAGACCTCAAAGAGCTAGCAGAGATTATCAGCCATACAGATACCTTACTAGTAAGTGAATGTTATAATTGCGCAAAAAAGGGAAGCGCTATTAACCTCGATACCGATTTAGAATCTAGCCAAGTTAAAATTGAAATCAACAAGTCTGTGGTCGACAAGTCTGGTATTAAGCTCAGTTCCAAAATCTATTCAATAGCTAAAATCATTAACTAATGAATAGAACTATCAACATACGGAACATACTCGTTATTGGAGGCTTCGTGGTTACTCTTCTCTCTATGGCAGTTCTTATTTTCATATCCAAAAGGAAACGAAAGAAAACTTTCTTATCGCTTCGGAACAACGTATTCAGGCATTAAGTTCTGTAATTGGAGATAATAGTTCAACGGCAATTTGACTTGAACAGAATTCAGAAATCCTTTCTAACCTCAATAATTTAAAAGCACAAGTAGATATTTATTTCATCCAAATTACCGATACGAACAACACAATTCTTGCCGAGAGAATTTTTAGAGAAGCCGAACTTGAATTCAAAATTCAAGAGATCGATAATTTTAGGATCCATGGAAATCAACTATATGTTGTTAATGACATTAGTTATGATTTTGGAAAAGTTGGCAAAATCTTAATAGTAGGAAATACAATTCAACTGGAAGCAAACCTAAGTAGTTTTATCTTTCTATCACTTGGATCGCTATTGGAACGTTGATAATTATGATTCTCATCATCCTTTATTTACAAGGGTTTATTTCTACCCCTACAACGGCTGGCTACTATTGCACAAGATATCATGAAAGGAGATTATTCCAAACGAGCCTATTCCGAGAGTTTTATTGAATAATTAAATACGCTAGAAACGTCTTTTCAATGATATGGTGACAAACATTGTACAGCTTAAAAAATGATGCAGAAAAAAGCGCTGAATCCAAAAGCGAATTCTTGGCAAACATGAGCTATGAAGTCAGGATAAAACAAATATTATCGAACTTGATAAGCAACGCAATTAAGTTTACTGAAGGTGATGAAATTACCATTCGATCTACCGTGCAAGCAAAGGAAGATACGAACTGCACTATTAAAATATAAATAATTGATAGCGGTGATGGGATTTCTATTAAGGATCAGCAAATTCTTTTCAACGCATTCCAGCAGCTAGGCCAAAGCTCTACCAAGAAAGCACAGGGAACTGATTTAGGTTTGTAGATCGCTAAAAAACTATCGCACCTGATGGGAGGGAAAATTGGCGTTGTTAGTGCTGTTGGTAAAGGAAGAAATTTCTGGTTCACATCTATTGCTAGTAAATCTCTGTTACCAACCGAAATCACGCAAGACTCTATCACTACTCAATTTTAAAACATACATGTACTTCTTGTTGATGGTATGGAAGTAAATATTTTGGTAGCCCGAGCTATGCTCACAGGAACTGGTTGCACCATGGATGTTGCAGTTGATGGACTTGATGCAGTAAAAAAAATCGAGGGAAATTCGTACGATATTATCTTGATGGATATTCAAATGCCTCTAATGAATGGTTAAAAAGCAACAAAGGCGATATGTAAATCAGAGAAACCAGCGCCTCCAATAATCGCTTTAAGTGCCAATGCACTAAGAAGGTGATAAAGAGAAATACATTGCCCTCGGTTTGGATGACGACATCTCCAAGCCTATGTTAATCTCTTCCTTAAGAGATATCATCCAAAAGTGGAGCAATAAATAACATTAATGGTAAGGCCTGTATTTGATACAGAAGTCGATCATTCTTTTGGATGAATTCTCATTCCCTTTTGTCTCAAGAATAGAAAAGCTTTCCACGGCGTCTATCGCTTCTTGATACATTGCAAAAAACTGCAAATCATTTTCATCTCCTTGCGTCTTAACTAAATCAAAATCCTTCTTGCAAGTTTTAGAACAACTACCTACCCCTGCAATATCTTTTGCCCAATCAAAATCTTTATCTTCCTTATCCTTATCCCAAGCTCTACCTTCCTTGTGTAAGTCCCATTGGTTAGCTATCTCAATACCGTACTTCTCAGCTAAAGGACGTAAAATATGCGCAGCTCTATTATTTAATTTAGATAACCAAATCATATCTTGAATCTGGTGTTCTTCTGTATAATGACAAACTTTACTTACATAATAACCTTCACACCGAATATTATCTTCTAGCAATCGTCTGATTCCTGCTTTGTATTCATCCGACACTTTCTTTGCCTTAGTTACTTCTTGGTCATCTTCACCAATTACTAAGTAATGTCCTTTTTCTTTTCCATAAAGATCAGCCCATGTTTCTAAATAAGCATACATGGTATCAATAGCAGCTGGTCTATCTTCGAACTCACCCCTTGCAAAATCGATTACAGAAAGTTCATGGTTATACATAGCCTCTAAATAATGCCAATCTTCTGGTGGAGATATTCTACCTAAATCATTAAATTCTCTATTGTATACCCAATAATAAGACACGATCTCATCCATTTCATCCTTCCAATCGTATTCTGTTTCTTCCCAATCTTTCCAAGTTCTTCCTTCCGACAACAACTCTTCAAGTGTTCTAAACTTCAATTCATTCTCTTCAAATTGACCTTTATACTTATTCAACAAATCTCTTACTTGTTCAGCAGTATGCCTTTCAACCTTAGCTAAGATTATCGTTTTCTCAATCTCGTGATCTTCTTCGAAATAACACATCAACCGGTAGTTGTATCCTTCGCCTTGTATCTCTTCTTCATGAAATCTCAACAAGGTATCTAAGTACCATTTTGGCAATCCTTTATCGTCCACTAAATGACCGTAGTTATCAAATCTAACGTCGTGATCAATTTTGCGATCCTTTCTTGGTTTGCTTGAAGATTGCGATGCTCTAACTTGAGTAGACAAATCCCTACTTGTCCAATTTCTATCGTTCTCTCTTTCGGAAGCCGATTTAGATTTCTCTTCTTGAGCAGTTAAGTTAGTCGCCAACATCGTAACTAAAGAAAACAACAATACTGATTTAATAAAACGCATAATTTCTTGTTTTGAATTAAATGTAAAATGGGAGTCGGTAAAAGTAGAAGATTGCAGACGATATCCCAATTCGATTTCACTTCAATCTTAACTCTCGGTAGTAACAAAAAGAGAGAGAGTTACTTCTCGCTCTTTCAATTTTATAAAATCCTAGTTCGTTTATTCTAGGGCATCTCCATCTCTACTGTAAATAACCCAAATCTTCGTGTACCCATCTGTTTCCCAAATACCTTTCCATTCTTTCGCTAAAGAAACATATTAACCAGCGTGAACTTCTGTTACTGTACCATCTTCTGAAGTTAAGGTAACTCCACCTGTAATGAAGTACATCATTTCATCTACTCCATATTCTTCTTTAAAAACTTCCTTACTTGCACCTGCGCTATACATTCCCACAGCTACATGCTTATCAGAAGTTTGAAGCGATGAGAAACTTATTACCTTATTACCGTTCTCGTCTTTATATTTATCAACTCTACTATCGTCAAAAATAGTTCCGGCAATTTGCTCTTTTGAAAGCTTAGCTGGATGCTTTAAATCTTCATAATATTCTTGTGCAAATCCAAAGTTTGCAACTAGTACCAATACTGCAATGCTTAATAATTTTTTCATAATAAATGGTTTGTGAGTTTAATACCTCTAATTTATATAATTAATGATTGTAAATAGAAGCTAAGACTTCTCAATCCAAGTTATCAATTCTCATGCCTCTTATAAAGAGCTAAAACGAGAAGATTGAAACGACTTAATTAATTCGTCGTGATCTCTCTGATGTTGTGAGGTAATAACAACTTCTAAGATTTGCTTGTCGATAAACTTTAAATAAACCGATTGATTAAACAATACTGAATCGTTAAAGCTTACAAACTTCCGATCAATTCTTCGAAATAAAACCCCTTGAATTGTATCGGCGGTATGTGTTGTTACAACCGAATTAAAATTCATTCTATTAAAGATCTTCGATTGATTTGCAGAGTACTGCCGTGCAAAATCTAATTCCGACTTTACTCCGGGATAATTACTAATAGGCTCCGTATTGCTAATTAAAGATGTGAATTGTTCTTTTTCATTTTTACAAATGCCCAATAAATGATGCACATCATCGGAAAGATGTTTTGCATTATTTACCCCAAGTCCAATTTTCAGCCATCTTTTACGATGAGGAGTTGGTATTCCTTTATAGCCTAAAGGCACTTTTATCTCCCAACCTATTTCTGTGTTTGAATAGATACCGCTTTTAGATAAATCAGATTCAAAGTTATCTCCGCAAGACGCGTTGAACACCAGTACTGCAATTGATATAAATACCAGCAATACTCTCATTTAAACCTATTGTTTACATTTTTCAATTCAACTTCAAAGAGAGGATTCTCAACACCTAGCCCAGCGGCTCTATTAGTATTACCCAGCTGTTGCTCTGGAGAATCTTGGAGTTTGTAAATCGAAAACAATACAGCACTTAATGCCATGGCAGAAAGTATAATTCTTTTTATAAGTGTATTGAAAGTCATTAATCTCGTTGTCGGTGTAGTGCGATAAATTTATTAATATCGTGCTAGTTATCCAACCATGGCATCCACCTCTACCTCTTTTTTAATTAACAGTCATTCGAAACTATTCGGGCTCGTATTTTTAGAAGGAGCAATTGTTATGGCAAT
>JABSPR010000155.1 GCA_013214975.1 Flavobacteriales bacterium | reverse complement strand
TTACTCTTAATTAACATGAAGCACAACCTGTTATATTTGACCCAGACACTTTAAGGGCAGGTCGGCCTACAGAACATGAACTTGAATTGGCCAATGCTTTATACTATCCTAGTGCTAGGTTAGTTAAGCATGATGGACGACTTATTCATAAGGCAATCAACAAAGGTTGTAAGCATAAAGTCATTAACGTACATTTCGGTTATGAAATGGACGCTGCTGACGAATTGTTAAGAGCAACTGCTACTACAATTGGTAAATCATATGGTTATTTAATGAGTTCTGAATATGACAAGAATACCAAGAAGTACCTACAAATAACAGATGTTGAATCTGCTAGTTGTAATGAGGTTCTTGATAGTCTTAGGTCACGTAAGGAATTCTATATTGCAACAAGTGGTAATCTTCGTCAACTCTATTGGACAGTAGAATTTATTGCCAATAAGTATCCAGGTTATAAGCTTTGTATTTCTATCGACCATACTCTGCTGAGTGCTAAACTCGGAGAGAAGAGTGATAATGAATTACAAGCAGCAACTGCTCGTACCTGTATTGACCTTCGCACTGATTTTGATGCAATGGTTATTCCAGTCGGTCAGTTGAACCAGAATATCGAGA
This sequence comes from Flavobacteriales bacterium, assembly GCA_013214975.1. Classification (NCBI taxonomy): domain Bacteria; kingdom Pseudomonadati; phylum Bacteroidota; class Flavobacteriia; order Flavobacteriales; species Flavobacteriales bacterium. The sequence goes on along the minus strand of JABSPR010000155.1, from coordinate 1,972 downwards.
GAGACGAGAGAATACTTAAACCAGCTATGCATTACCCTGGGAAGAACGACATTCATTGCGGTGCTTCTTTATGGTGGGCATGCGATAATGTCTTAATTAATCACAGACCTGAGCGTCTTAATATCCGACATTACGGACCAGATAAACTCAACACTAGCCACCTAATTCATGGGGCTATGATAAAGAGCCGTAAAGGAAGAGAAGCTAATATGTGGTTCAGAGACAATTTTGCAAATGGTAGAATACTTAATGCTACAAGGCAGAGTTTCAAGACTGGTTAAGCCAGTAAGAAGATAGGTGAAATTTATGCCTAAGCTGATGAGTTTTTTCTGCTATTTGTTGACAAAGTTCATTGAAAAATTTGTTTATTTGTTTAATATTCTTATCTTTACAATCCGATGAATAACGAACAAAAAAAGGCTACTTCTAAGGAGATAGTCGAAACTAAGCAGAACCTTGCTATGGCAGGTTGGACGCAAGAGACTGGTTTTGCTACCATGCTCGATTACGCTAACCAGCTAGATAAGAGTTCTATTGTACCTTTTAAAACAGGTGCTGATTTAATGATGGCTTGGCAGTACGGTAAGGATATTGGTTTATCTTTTTCACAAAGTACTAATGAGCTGTACCCTATACCTGGTCCGGGAGGTACTCGGATAAGTGCTGGGGTTCATATACACGAAGCCATTCTTTTAAATGGTGGAGTTACTTATGTAATCGTTGAAGACGCAGTTGAGATTGAATACTACCAAGTTGGTGGATTAGGTGTGTTGAAGCTTTCCATGAAAGAAGTTATGGAAGGAGTTAATACAAATGAGTATCAAATTCTTAAAGCCTCTGATTTTGGAGAGGATAAGAAATTGAAAACCGAATTCACCCAAACAGGTAAGTACCTTCTTAAGAGGATTCCTTGCCCCTTACTTGCTAAGGGTTTTACTGACCGTCGTACTCGAATTAAGTTCACGCGAGAATCGAATGGTATGGAAATGATAATAGACTACCATATGAGCGAAGCTGTCGCAGCTGACCTCCTGAAGAAGAATAACTGGTCAAATTACTTAGTAGATATGTTATACACGAGATGCTTTACGAGAGGGTCAAAAAGGATAGCCTCCGACCTCTTAAAGAATCTTAAGGAAACTTCCGCTATGGCTAATTTAGCAGGTATTAAAATACATATGAAGCAAGGTGGACATGCAGAACCCGTTTTAAATGATACGGGAGATTATATTGAGGTAGACGTAGAAGAAGTTGATAACCCTCCTCAATAGAATTAAGAACATCATTAAATAATTTCTATTAACAATTTTATTAACAATTAATTTTAAGTAATCATGGATAATAATAATAATAACGAAGAAGCAGTAGTATTTGATTTTGCAAATTTTTCTGCCGATGTTGCATACGAGAGCCTAACAGTTCAAGTAAAAGAGGAAAAAGCGCCGTATATTAACACAACCAGCACACCTGGTAATATGAAGCTTAACGTAAAAGCTTGTAACGTACTTCAAGTACCTTATGGAGCCGTTAATACTACAGAAAAAGGTGACCCTGGTGTAAGAATTGATTTCCGTCGTCAGAAATGGGCTGGTAAAGACGCTGTTGTTGTATATCTTCACCCAATTGGTAGCAAGAATGGTTCTAAATTAGCTTCCCCTTCTGCTTTGAACGGTGGTATTCTACAATGTTCTTCTGCTAATGCTTGGAATAATCTTGATGGTGATACCGCTACATTAAAGCACTACGAGATCTCAGAAGGTGACAATGCTGTTTTGTTTAGAGGCGATAGCATTTGTACTTTAGCTCAAGCTGAAGCTGGTGGTATGATTAAAAATGGTCTATGGACTCAACTTGCTGAAGACTATGGAATTGCCAAAGTAGGAACTTATGCTCACGTCTTTTACAAAGTAACATTTTCTCACTCTGAAGCTAAAAGAGTAACTAACAATGCTGGACGTCCTAAGAAAAAAGC
>JABSPR010000154.1 GCA_013214975.1 Flavobacteriales bacterium | reverse complement strand
GCATATCTTTATCACGAATCTTAATCAATTGAGATTTCTCATAATCAATATTCGCAGTAACGAATGAAATTGCAAGAAAATTATTCACTCCTAGAGCTAAATACATTTGGAATCGATGTAAAAGCCAAATTGTATTGTGAAGTACATTCCACTCAAGACGTTACAGCAATAATTAAATCAGCAGAATTTAAACAGAATAACAATTTAATTCTTGGCGGAGGTAGTAATATTTTATTTACCAAAGATTTCGAAGGGCTTGTTGTAAAAAACAATTTAAAAGGAATCGAGATTGTAAAAGAAGACGATTCAGAGGTTCACTTAACAGTTCAGGGAGGCGAAAACTGGCATGATTTCGTAATGCATTGTGTGGGTAATAACTATGGCGGCATTGAAAACTTATCTCTTATTCCAGGTAATGTTGGAGCCAGTCCGATGCAAAACATTGGTGCTTATGGAGTTGAAGTAAAAGATGTTATTACTAATGTGGAGGCAATAGACTTAACGGATGGTATCATTCGAAACTTCACGAATTCGGAATGTGATTTCGGCTACCGATCAAGTGTTTTCAAGAAAGAACTTAAAGGAAAGTATTTGATTGCTGCAGTCACTTTCAAACTCCAGAAAGAACCTACGTTTAACACGTCTTACGGTGCAATTAATGCAGAATTAGAAAGAATGGGTAATGCCGAATTAAGCGTTCAAAATATTAGCAAAGCAATTTGCAACATCCGTTCCTCTAAATTACCTGACGCTAAAATAACCGGTAATGCGGGTAGCTTTTTTAAGAATCCGGTAATAGAACAAAGCATATTCAAAACCATAGAAACTAGCTTTCCAGATATAGCCCATTACAATCAAGACAACGGAATGGTTAAACTGGCGGCTGCTTGGTTGATTGAAAATTGTGGTTGGAAAGGAAAGAGAATTAAAGATTATGGTGTTCATCCCCAACATGCATTGGTTTTAGTAAACCATGGAAGAAGTGAAGGAAGCGATATTTTTAATTTATCGGGAGATATAATTTCTTCTGTAGAAGATAAATTTGGAGTAACCTTAGAAAGAGAAGTAAATATCCGTTAACAAAAGGATACCTAATCAAGCTTATCCAATTCAGAGATAACAAACTCAGCTAACGACTTAATATAGTCTTGCTTAAAACTAAACTCGATTCCACAAGCTTTATAGATATCCCCAATTGATTTGGTATAACCTAAGCTTAAACCTGCTTTGTACTGTTCTAATGTCTTAGTCGGGTTTTCTTTGTAATTCTTCCACATCGCAATTGCCCCTAATTGCGCCATACCATATTCTATATAATAAAAAGGCACTTCGTACAAATGCAATTGCTTTTGCCACAGGTTTGCTTTAGAAGATTCTAATCCACTCCAATCAATTTGCGCACTACCCAACTCTGTCATTATTTCTAACCAATAGGCTTCTCTTTCGCTATTGGTATGTTTTGGGTTCTCATAAATCCAATGTTGAAATTTATCGATCGTAGCTACCCATGGAAGCGTTCCCAATACTTGAATTAGCTGTTCCTTCTTTGCTCGTTTTAATTCGTCGGCATCCGAAAAGAAAACATCCCAGTGCTCCATTGAAATCAATTCCATACTCATAGAAGCCAATTCAGCAACTTCCGATGGAAAGCTTTTAAATGGTGTTATCTCTAAATCCCTTGTTAGAAAAGAATGGATTGCATGCCCTCCTTCATGTACTATCGTTACTAGATCCCGAACAGAACCAACCGAATTCATATATATAAATGGCACTCCTATCTCATATAACGGATAGTTAAAACCTCCAGGAGCTTTACCTTTTTTAGATTCTAAGTCTAAATGCCCCATATCTCTCATTATAGAAATACATTCCCCGAAATAAGGATCAATTTGATTGAAGCAAGTAATTGTTTTCTCCAACATCTCCTCACCAGACTCAAATGGCTTCAATGGATCCTTTCCAGAGATATCAACTTGCGTGTCCCATGGTTTCAAGCTATCGATACCTAATTTTTCTTTACGTTCGATATCGTACTTCTCTAAACGAGGTACAATTTCTTTTGAGATCGAATCATGAAAATCGAAACAGTCGGCAACGGAATAATCAAACCTGCATTTCTCATCGAACATATAATCTCGATAATTTTTGTAGTCGGCATTTAATGCAACTTGATTTCTTAAATCGATTAACTTATCGAAGAGTTTATTCAACGCTTCTCTGTCGTCTGCTCTTCGCTTATCCATTAAATGATAAACTTCTTCTCTCTTTGATCTGTCATTATCTTTAAGAATCAACGCTGCTTTCTGCATCGTTAATTCCTCGCCTTCCACCTCAACAGACATAGCAGCTGATATTGAACCGTACTCTTGAGAATCCAAACCTAATTGGGTATTTAATGGGATGTTCTGTTCTCTAAAAATATCAAGTCCAGTTCTAACTGTTTTTAGATAGATCGTATAATCTGTATTTAGATCTTTTAAAAATTCCGAAGCGATTAGTCTCTTATCGTACCCATTAGAATAGGTAGCATCTTGTGGAGAAATCTGCTCAACAAATACTTGAAATCTTTCTGCAAGCGACTTATCGGTAGTGTCAATATTCATTTTAATATACCGCCATGCCATGTCTTCTTCAAGAACAGCATCCATCTCACTTCTATCAGAAATCCATTTGGATAATAATTCTGGCGTATCGACAGATCGCTCAGACAGATCTTTGTAGAATTTCTCTACATCTTCCCAACCACTAATGTTCAGATCTTCTGATAAAAACTTTCTAGGCTTTCTTATCGGCAGATTGCTTTCCATAATGGACAGTATTTTATATTTAATTGGAATTACTTTCCTCTAGCAGCACCTTGTTTAGCAGGAGCTTTCATAGCGGGAGCTTTCTTGGCAACAGCTTTTTTGACAGGTGCTTTCTTAGCTGTTTTCTTAGCGGTAGTTTTCTTTGCCGCTTTCTTTTCTGTAGAAGCTTCTTCAGTAGCTGCTTCAACTTCTTCTTTCTCTTCTTCGGCTAATATTTCATCCAGAACTTTTGCCTCATGAAGAATATTGAACCATTTAACGAGTTTTTTAATATCCGAAGTGTAAACTCTTTCTTGATCGTAATCTGGAAGAAGTTCGATCATGAATTTTTTTAATTCAGCATCCTTCGCTTTATGATCAACACATTTAGCTCCCTTTGTTTTTTTAACTATTCTCTTCAGGACATCCTTTAACGGATAATCTTCATCGGTCGAGTAGATACTTATATCTTCAAATGAACTAATGATATAGGACGAATGTGCCGTAAATCTTTGTTTATCTACTAAAGATTCTACTACTACGCCACCCTTTGACTGTGCTAAAACTTGGAAAAGCCCCGGCTTACCTGAAATTGCTATGATCTTACTAAACTCCATTCTATTTTTTTTCTAGTCGCCAAATGTATAAAAAAATGCAAAACAAAACGATAAATCCTGCCTTAGAACCCAATACTAATGGGATATAATGATTTTCTCAACAGAAATTAGATTTCTACTCGTTACTCTACAGAAATAAATACCACTAACTAAATCAGATACATCAACTTGATATCGATGCAATCTGGCGTTTGTATCCCATGTTTGGATTTCTTTGACTACCTGCCCATTCGAATTAACTATCTGCATACCAAATGTGTTGTCGCTTTCGGCACGTACCAAAATTGCAACATATTGATCCGCAGGATTGGGAACGATCGAAGTAATCTGAGAAGAATTACTAGCTATTCCATTGTGTGTTGGCGATACTACGGCATTATACATTCCTTGCGCATTCACGGCTCCAGTTTCTACACTTGCTTTATCGTCTCCCCCAATTAATGCAAATGCAATTTTTACAGAATCACCAGCGAGTAATTCAATCGGACCGGTGCTCATAACGTCTAAAACATCATTACCAGATCCGGCAACACCTCCATCTGGCCTATCCGTTGATAACAGAATGTATTTTTCTGCTTCATTTACACCATCCGTGATATCGATTCCTCCTCCACCTCCAGCAATCACATCTATTGCATAATGAGTGGCAGTATCCGAGGTGAGTAATTTGATTCCGGCAAATAACGTTTCTGAGAAATCATACGTGATTCCAAGTTTCAATCCTGAATTGTATTCAATTTTATTCTGTACCGCATTTACTACATCCCAGTCAATAAACAAACCGCCATATAAATCTGTAAGATCGACTCCATTATTTTTTATCTCATATTCTAAAATAATATAGTTCTCATGACCTACATCGTTCCAAGCATAACCACGCTGCACTACTTGGAGGTTCATGGTATTAGCACCACCATTATTATCATTAAATTTTCCAATAACATCTATATCCGATACGGCTGGCGGATCTATTTCAGTAGCGGATTGAACAACTGCAAAATGATCATTCTGAAGCTGACTAAAACTATACCTAACATTATCAACAACCTTATCGGAGGCACTTCCAAGCATCAACCCTCCTGTGTACAATAGAGGATTTCCTTGATAATTAAATCCAAGCCCATTAAATGTTACCCAATCCGAGAATCCTATTCTTGCATTCCCAAAAAGGCTAGCCGAAATATCATTTACTTCTAGGTTCACAAAATCCTGATTCAATAGCAAAGTGATGTATTCCTTCTTCAGATAAGAACCATCTTCATAGACAACGTCTATAATTACTGTCTCACTAGTAGGCACTCCAGGCAATACCTTTATTCTAAATGGGTCGCTGGTATTGTTAACCGAATCTAAAGTGGCTATAACACCCAATGTAATATTGGTATCTATTATTTCAACATATGGAGAAGAACAAGCGATAGAGACTTTTAAATTAGTTGTTGGGAAGAGCAGATTAACAAAAATTGCGGATATGTCAATGGTATCTCCCGCCACATAACTATTGTCATTATTATCATCAAATTGCTCGTTCGTTAACTCTATTCCTGGTGTTACAGAATCGGTGAGAGCTTTGTACAAATTAACTCTACCAGTACCCAAACCATTCAAATAAGGCTGGTTACCAGGAATCGTATCTAAAACATCCGTAGTTGCCTTAATTTGAGCCATAACCTGTAATGCTGTCATGGCAGGAAATTGAGCTCTAACAATCCCAGCTATCCCAGCCACAAGTGGAGATGCCATTGAAGTCCCCCCTGTTGTAGAATAGCCATCATTATTTGTAGTAGTTCGTAAATTATCCGCCTGAATCGCAACATCTACATAAATTCCCCAGTTCGAATTATCTTTTTTAACACCTACAGTATCATCAACACCTGTAACACATAATACATTATCATAACCTGCCGGATACAAAACAATCGTGTCGTTATTATTTCCTGCTGCCGCCACAATTACAACATCATTATCTATTACCGCGTAGTTAACTATATCCTGAGCGACTAATGAATAACTTGTACTTCCCCACGAACAGTTAATCACGTCACAACCGTGTTCCGCCCCATATACAATGCTTTCATACCCTTTATTTAGAACACCTGAAGCATCACTCATTTTCAAAGGCATTATCTTACACTTAAAACCAGTACCTGCAATTCCAATCGTATTATCAGCCATCGCTCCTGCAGCACCAGTAACTTTTACTCCGTGATGCCAATTTATCCCATCGGAACTCGGGTCGTTGTCGTCTTCTCCTAAATCCCAACCATAATAATTATCTACATACCCATCTAAATCGTTATCAATACTATCTATCGGATCGGCATAATTACATTTGATATTATCCACCAAATCAACATGATCGAGGTCTATTCCAGTATCCGAAATTCCGATAACAATATTTGTGTCCCCTTTGTTTTCATCCCAGCCCATAAGGATACTAGAACTAATCATACTTGTCTGAAGTCCTAAATCTATATCGTTTGGAGAGTACATTAATTTTGGTAAATAATAAGGCTCCGCGTACTCTACTAATCCACTTTTATACAAGTCGTTTATAACGTTCTTTATCGACTCACCTTCAGAAAGCTTGAGTTTATAGATTAACGATAAATTAACACCCGATTTAACACTTTTACTTTTGGAAAGGGTTCTTGGAAATGCTTGGTCAACAGAATTTATGGCGTGCATTTTAGCAAACTTTTCGAATTTCTTTCCTTCCAAACCTTCTCCTCCAGCCGATTTAGCGATGCTCTCTTTTAATTTAAACATCACCACACCTTGCAAATAATCGCTTTGTGTTATTGACTTGGGCATTTCAAAAGGTCCTGACTGTGCTTTAACTTGGTTTAAGAGTGTGCTACCTACCAGTAAATACACCAATAATTTGGCTAGAATTTTTCTCATAACAACTTGTACGCTTAATGAAAGCATTTGATTCAATTTACTTTTTCAACTCTTCGTATTCGGGTAGTTCTTTTATAAAGCTATAACTTTTGTTAGCATAATCCATCTTGCAGAAAAAATGCTCCATGCCGTTGGTTACAGCCAAATACTTTGCCTTAAAATGCAGATTATACATTGCAATTTGATCAAACACCTTCTGCGTCATCTTAACATTGGAAGCCTTGCATTCAACAACTAAAAGAGGATTGGCTAGATTATCGTACACAACTATATCCGCTCGCTTATCTTGTTTTTGGTATTTCAACGAAGTCTCTACAGCTATTAAACTTGCTGGACAAGACTTATTGTTTATCAAATAAGAAATGAAATGCTGTCGTACCCATTCTTCTGAAGTAAGAGCAACATATTTCTTTCGAGTCTCATCCAAGATCAAAAGTTTTTCCTTCTCCGATTTAACTTTATAACTATATGCAGGAAGGTTTAAATTATCCATTTATAGGGATGAGCTAATTACATGTTAATAATTAAGGGTAATATAATTAACAATTGAATTTCAGCTCCTATAGAATTGCTAATTTTATTTTAAAGTTAGCCAATAAATAAGTGACTGCTGAAAACATCATATCAGACTTAAGACAAAGGAAATTTGCATCGTGCTATTTCCTTATGGGAGAGGAACCGTTTTACATTGATGAGATAAGTGAATACATTATAAGAAATGCACTTACCGAAGATGAAAAAGGGTTTAACCAAACAATCCTTTACGGCAGAGATACAGACGTATTAACGGTTATTAACGAGGCAAAGCGTTTCCCCGCCATGGCCGAACGTCAAGTTGTTGTTGTAAGAGAAGCACAATATCTCGATAAGATTGAGAACCTACAACCATACCTCGAAAAGGCAAACCAATCTACGATCCTTGTATTATGCTACAAGTATAAAAAGCTAGATAAACGAAAGAGCTTTTATAAAGTAGTCAATGAAAGTGCTGTTTTATTCGAATCTAAAAAGCTATATGATAATCAAG
>JABSPR010000153.1 GCA_013214975.1 Flavobacteriales bacterium | reverse complement strand
ATTCTGAGTTGAAAGTCTCGTGCAAATTCTATCTACCAAATAGTGCAACAATCATAATTAAAAAGGGAAGTTCTTTAGTGTTAGCAGGTCTTATATCCAACGAATCTAAAGACAGTACAGGTTGGCAGGGCAAAATCATTATAGAACCAGGGGCCACTTTAATATTTAAAGAAGGTTCGAAACTAGACCTAAACAAAAATGGTCGAATAATTCTTCTTAAAGCCAACAAGGAAAGAGGTGCTCTTATAGGAGACAAGACCATTCTTAGATCCTACCGAAAAAATCTTAAAAAAAGAAAGTTATAATCTTCATTCATTTAGAAGGTTTCTCGAACAAAATCAAGACTTGGAAGCACTCTAAATACTTTAGAAAGACGTCTCATGCGTTTCTAAAACGTCTTAATATTTTGGTTTAAAGTCCATATTATGCCAAGCAAATGCGTATTTATCCGTTAACTGATCTATAACCTTTGAGATGGGAGTTCCTGCTCCATGACCAGCGTCCGTTTCAATACTTATTAATACTGGACTTTCTCCCAATTGAGACGTTTGCATATGTGAAATAAATTTAAACGAATGTGCTGGAACGACTCGATCATCATGATCTGCTGTAGTAACTAATGTAGCAGGATAGCTTTGGTTTTTCCGAATAGCATGAACCGGAGAATAGCGATATAAATATTCAAACATTTCTTTCGAATCATCTGACGTACCATAATCGAAAGACCACCCAGCTCCTGCGGTAAACTTGTGATACCTCAGCATATCCATCACTCCAACTCCAGGAAATGCTACTCGAGCTAGAGAAGGCCGTTGTGCCATTACCGCACCAACTAATAACCCACCGTTTGATCTTCCTTCTATTGCAAGTCGATCGCTATTCGTATATCCCTCTTCAACTAAATATTCGGCCGCTGATATGAAATCGTCGAATACATTTTGTTTTTCAAGTTTTATTCCTGCAACATGCCACTCTTCTCCATATTCGCCTCCACCTCTTATATTGGGCTGGGCATATACGCCACCATTTTCTAACCAAACAATTCTTGAAGTACTAAAACTTGGCATTAAACTTATATTAAATCCCCCATATGAATACAACCAAGTTGGGTTGTTACCATCTAGAATAACATCTTTACGATGTACGATATACATCGGTATAGATGTGCCGTCTTTAGATTTATAAAACACTTGTTTCGTTATGTAATCACCCGAATCAAAATCGATATTTGGCTCTTTATGAATCGCTGACAAACCAGATAGTATATCATACTTATAAGTTGTTGGAGGGTTGATTAGGGAGGTAAAAGAATAATAAAAATAATTTTCGTCTTTATCACCACCCATGCCCTTTATAGTTCCCATTCCTGGAATATCCACTACCCGCACTAATTTTCCATTATAATCATATTCCAATACTTTACTCTTTACATCCTCCATATATGAGGCAAAAATATGACCACCAGCAGTACCCGCATGCAATACATTTTCCGTTTCAGAAATTAATTCGGCCCAAATACCAATTACAGGATCTTTACAATCCACTTTCATTATTCTATTATTGGGCGCTTCTAAATTTGTTGACAGAAGCAATGTCGAACCATCATTATCTATTACATAATGATCCTTTTCAAATCCCTTAACCATGCATACTATTTCATGATTCCCCTCTCTTAAATCTTGCACATAAAGTTCGTTTCCGCTTGTGCTTTCTGCCGCGGTTATTACCAAGAATTCTTCACTTTCTGTGAGGTAACCACTAATATATCGACGAGGTGTTTTCTCTCCACCAAATATCAATTCATCACTACCTTGTGGTTCACCAATTTGGTGATAGAACAACTTATGAAATTGAGTTTTACCCGATAATTCACTTTCATCTTTTGGCTTATCATAACTGCTGTAATAGAAGCCCTCATTTCCTCTCCAAGCAATGCCACTAAACTTAATATCTACCAGTGTATCTTCTATAACTTCCAAAGTTTGTGTAGAAATCACAATACACTTCCTCCAATCAGATCCTCCTTCTGAAATTAAATAGGCACATAAAGATCCATCTTTGGAAAAGCTCGTTCCTGCCATCGATACCGTTCCTTTTTCAGAAAATAAATTCGGATTAATAAAGACAGATTCTTCACCATTTTCTCCAAGTGTGCGATAAAGCACATCTTGATTCTGTAAACCATCATTTTGATAATAATAGATGTAATCTCCGTGTTTCCGAGGGGCACTAATACGCTCATAGTCAAGTAAACTTTCAATCCTATCTCTTAGAGCATTCCTAAAGTCGATTTTTCCCAAATACCCCTCTGTTAACGTATTTTGTTCTTTCACCCATACTTTTGTCTCATCAGACATATCATCCTCCAACCACCGATATGGGTCTTGAACTTCTGTATCAAAATAAATATCTACATGTTTACTTTTTTTCGTGTTCGGATATTGCATTTCAATCTTTGTCATTTTATTCTTTTCTGAACAACTAAGGGTGGATATCGATATTACAAGTAACCAAAGTAATTTTTTGGTTTTTACAACGAGTATGTTATTCCCTCGATTGTTCAACGAATTCATCATGCCTTGTTTTTTTGTATAAAAATATATTATTCTTGGTACAGAAGATTTCAAAACAGTATCCGTTAATTAACGCTACTATTAAATTATGAAATGTCTATTTTGAAAGGCAAGCTGACAAAGGCGGTTATGTAAAGCTCTTAAACATAATATCTAATGAGAATATTATATGTAATTTCACACCATATAAAACCACTCATTTATTGAATCTTATATAGGAAATATACGTAAAAAGTTAATTATTCTGGCATCAATTTTGATATTTTCCTAACCAAGCATATTCAATAATAAAGATTGAATTACAAACGAATAATTTATTGTTAAAAAAACAGCTCCACAAAAAGGCAAGACGAAATTCTTAATTCAAATAACAGAGGTAAGAAATTAACATGCATTACATAAACAAGTCCATTATCAAATCCGTTTTACTTACGGCTACTTGCATTTTATCATTTACGGTAGAAAGCTGGGCACAGCATGGCTATATTATGAAGGGAGATATTGATGTACTGAAAAGAAGCAAGCTATATGTTGTTTTAGACGAAGGTGACTCCGAATACAACAAGGCCATTAAACAAGCAGTTGATAAGCATTGGACATTAACAAAATTTGATTATATAACAGTAGGACAGTTCGACAGCTACCGTAAGAAAAGCAAAACTTCATTCCTTGTTGTACTTATGGACCAATATGTAAATGAGTACAATAAAAAGGCTCAACTTGGCCCGCAACTCACTCTATTGCTAGGTGAAAATCAACCCAACATAACAGATTATAGGAAGAAGCTCTCGACAATTATGATTCCAGGAAAATTTGCAAAACTAAAAGCTAACGAGTACAATGATCTTAAACTTTCTGTTTATCCTCTTACTCAAGATGCAAGAAACGAAATTGGATATTTAATGGACAGCTACGTAAAAATGATGATCAACTATGTTGATATGGCTAGTGCGAATAAAGGAAAACTTAATCCAATGAAAGCTGTGTCATTATACAATCAGAATGCAACCAAGATTCAAGGAAAAACCCTTTTCGTACTTAAGGATGATATGGAGCAAAGTCTTCAAAACATGGATAGAATTAAAGAAGTCTATAATTTCGGAATCAAGATAGTTCCACAAATGGCAATCGAACAAAGCATCCTTTCGCAAAGCGCAACTGTGGCATTTTTATATAGAATGTTCTACAAAAGCAAAAGTGGGATGCAGCGTAGTTACAAGATTATCATTGAGGCACAAGGCGGTAGCATCTTATACATGAAAGAGGACGCTTACGACCATCCTATAAATTCATTCTTTAATGAAAGAGACTTTAAAAACATTTCCAAAAACTGACGCGATATAATCCCAATAATTATGTTTAAAATCATATCGTAGGTATATTTGACAAACACCAACATTTAAAAAACCATCCATGTATAGAAATTTAAAAATCAATTTTATCACAGCAATATTCACACTACTAGTCCTGCCCTTCTCATTATTTGCTGGCACCGATTTACCTAGAAGTTTAAAAATAACACATGAAACTACACAAACTGAATTAGATCAAATAGTGAATGATTTACTTACTAATGAAGTTAAACTAGAGCTCAGCAAAACAGAATTCAACAAGAAGAAAACAAAATTGATAAACTTGGCAGGTACTCTTCAATATAACGACATTGACAAAACCGGTTTTGAGTTTGAAGCGTTTAAAATTGAAAGTGTTGTT
>JABSPR010000152.1 GCA_013214975.1 Flavobacteriales bacterium | reverse complement strand
ATTTCATCCAATACCTTTTCAATATTAAACTCATGTAACGCGGAAACTGGCATTACATTAGCTCTCGGAAACTCACTCTGCCATAATTCGATGCGGGCCGTTACTCTCTTCTGATCTCCCAAATCAATTTTATTAAGCACAACTATGATTGGAATATTCATGTCGTTTAGCTTCTCCTTTATCTTATCATTACCAACACCCGTTTCGTAGATGTCCGTTACGTAGAGTAAAATATCTGCATCCGACAAAGCTGTAGCAACAAACTTCATCATGCCCTCCTGCATTTTATATACAGGCTCTAAAATCCCAGGGGTATCCGAATAAACAATTTGATAATCGTCTTTGTTTACGATTCCTCGAATTCGATGACGTGTAGTTTGGGCTTTCGAAGTGATGATAGATAACTTCTCCCCTACAACCGAATTCATTAAGGTAGACTTACCCACATTCGGATTACCTATTATGCTTACAAAACCAGATTTGTGTTTCATTATTTCTTATTAGAGTGCAAAGAAACGAATCTTTACGGGACTTTCGGCGGTATCACGCATTGCAATATCCCTTTGTCCATTTGCCGGATGAGTACTAGCTACGAATTATTTTAAGTATCAATTCCTTGTTGAGAGTTTGACCATTTGCCTTTGCCCGAATTGCATCAAACGAGAACCGAAAATTGCATCCTTCTTTCCATTCACTACACCCAAAAGCCGATTGCCCTTTAACAATAGATCCACTCATGCACTTCGGACACAAAGATTTTACGTCTGCGAATTTTGTATTGAATTTTACGGACGGCTCAAACTCAACTTCAAAAGTTGGATTTAACTTCAAAATACCTTCCACTGATTTTCCATCAACTTTAAAACCCTTAATTTTTGTTGTAGTCCCTTTTACAGCTAGCCTAAAAACCTGCTTATCCGTTAACTTTTTATCCAGAAATTGAAATGGTAATCTCAAGTCACAGCCCTCCTTCCAACGGCTGCAACCAAAGACAGTTTTCCCTTTTATTAATTTGCCTTCCTTACATTTCGGGCACTTGGAATCTGAACTCGCTGATTTCTTAGTTCCCTTTACAGCTTTAGGTTTTACCGTCTCAACCATTCGCGCCTTGCCGGTTTCATGTTTCACATCGTAAATCAAATGATTCACCATGTTTTTCATATCAACAATAAACTGTTTTGCACTGTGCTCTCCTTGTTCAATCTCTTTCAATTGTTTTTCCCACTGACCTGTAAGCTCGGCTGATTTAAGCAAATCATTCTGAATTGTACCTATCAGTTGAATACCCATTTCAGTAGGCAAAACTTGCTTTTTTCTTCGCTGTGTATACTTTCTTCTAAATAGAGTCTCTATGATATTCGCTCTTGTTGATGGCCTTCCAATGCCATTTTCCTTCATTAAATCCCGGAGTTCCTCATCGTCCACTTGCTTTCCGGCAGTTTCCATTGCTCGTAGCAATGATGCTTCCGTATAATAGCTAGGTGGTTTAGTAGTTTTCTCTAAGAAGGAAGGAGTATGCGGACCTCTTTCATCTTTAACAAAAGAGGGCAATAGATTTTCCTCCTCATCATCCTTACTTGTCTCTTCGTCGCTTTCCTTCTTCTCTTTGGCAAACAAAACACGCCATCCAGCTTCGAAGATCTCCTTTCCCTTAGTCACAAATTTCACTGAATCAACTTCTGCGTCTACTTGCGTTTTGGCCACTTTACAATCCGGGTAAAAGACAGCAATAAAACGACGTACAATGATGTCATATACTTTCTGTTCATCAATTCCCAAAGAGTTTTGCTGCCCTGTTGGTATAATGGCATGGTGATCTGTGACTTTATTATCGTTAAATACCTTCGTCGATTTCCTAATTGTCTTACCCAGTAACGATTCCGTAAAAGCAGAATAATTACTAAGTCCCTTTAGTATCCCGCTAACTTTGGGATACATGTCGTTCGGTAAAAAGGTAGTATCTACTCTTGGATAAGACACTACTTTCTTTTCGTACAGACTTTGCACCATTTTCAAAGTCGACTCAGCAGTAAAGCCAAACTTATTATTACAATAGACCTGAATACCTGTTAAGTCAAATAATTTGGGTGCGTATTCCTTGCCATCTTTTTTGGAGATTGCCGTAATCACCAATTCTTTTCCCTTTACTTGATTAAGGAATTTCTCTCCATGCTCCTTCTTTAAAAATTTACCCTCTGTGTTATTGAATATCGCATCGCGATATTTAGTTTGAAGTTCCCAAAACGGTTTTGAGACAAAGTTTTCTATCTCGTGATGTCGGTTCACCAACATAGCAAGAGTTGGCGTTTGCACTCTCCCAACAGACAACACTTGCTTGTAGCCACCATATTTTAATGTGTACAATCTCGTAGCATTCATACCCAGCAGCCAATCGCCAATTGCTCT
>JABSPR010000151.1 GCA_013214975.1 Flavobacteriales bacterium | reverse complement strand
TACGCTGCTAAAACATAAGGTGCAAACCACCCATCAACAACACCTTCATATTCCTCCCATGGATCAAGCATATCAACCAATGGATCCGCAAATTTCTTCCTCAATCCTTCCGGGTAATCAACAACTTGTAATCCTTCATCTTGCGATAGTACTTGTCCAGATCTAATCCAATTTACAGGATTCGCAGCATCAACGTCAGCAACTCCCTCTAACCATTGATTACTTGAATCGGCGAATTCAATCGAAGAACCGAGCAGACCATTACCTTCATCTAACAATATTCCCGGATTAACTCCTTGTCTAATTCTAATAGAAATTCCCCATTCTGGAATTAATTGTTCGTATGGAGTCGCGATACTAACAGTACTATATACCGTATCTAAAGATCCATCCATCCAAATTTTCCATTCTGCCGAATCTAAATCTCCTTTAGCAGTATTATCCAGCATTTGGAAAGTAAATGAAGTATCAGGCACATTCAAAGGATTAATGATTTTTACGTCAATTGGCCCACTACCCGATTCGTAAGTGATATTTTTCAACAATCCACCAGGAGCATTAAGTACTTCGTTACGCATAGAATCGGAAATATTCAATACATTTCCTCCATTACCTTGTCCTTCTAGTCTTGTTAAAGGAGGTCCTTGTCCATAACCTGATCGCACAATAGTTCCAGAAACCTGCTTATGAGGAATGGCACTAAAGGTTTGGATACTTCCAAATGGAGTTTGTCTACTAGCCAAATATGGAGTTTGCTGTCCATCTAGCATCAACGGATTAAGAGGGTCGTAATCTTTAAAATTATTGTGTGCATATGCAATCGCAATAAAATAGTATGCCTTATTATTAACTAAAGTTTTATTCTCTGCAGCAAATAAATCCGTAGTTATTTTAAACGAATGCCTCACACCTTCATCGGCTCCATCTACCATTAAGGATGGCACTGGCGCCTCTATAGCCTCGTCAAAAACATAATTTACCATTTTGCCATAGCCATCACTTTTATCACATTGATATGCTAATCGAGCTAATTCTGAGTTAGCCAAATCCGATACTGAAACTGCTGCGTCACGCACTTGATAAATCTGATAACCTTGGAATTTATATAACGAATAATCTACAAAGAGCTGAGCACTATCAAACTCTTCCGTCCATAAATCATGATTCGATTCATAATAAGTATTGTATCCAACGTCTATCGAATCTGGCACAATAATAGCGGGATCTTTTATTTCATAAATTTCTCTATAGTTATTAGATGCAGCACTATTAGATATATAAATAACTAACTCCTCATCCAATTCAGCGAATTCAACATCAGGTGCATGCGGTCCTTCAAGAACTTTAAAACAGTTATCAAATAATCTTTGTGCTTTATCATCCGCCAAGAATAATAGCTCAACAGAATTATATGGATCCCCTGAAGTAGTCCTTGCATATACAATTCCGTATGTTATATCATTCCATTCACCTGGATCCAACGTAAATGGACCGGATGATTGTACACTTGCTCGGTCACCTGGAGCGTTTGAAGCACCACCTTTTGAAGTTAATTCCGTCCAATTTGAAGGATTAACTGATGGTATTTCACCTCTAGTTCCCCAATGTAAAGCATCTGAATTACCTGGGAATGCGAAATCTGTTTCTACATCAGACGATTCCACAGGATTATTATGCCCTGTTCCACCATGTATCATTGGAGTTTGATCTCTCCAGATCCCTCTCATTATATTATAAAACTCATAATCCGATTGCGGTGGTCCATTAAATCCGGTTGCCCCTGCTTGAAAATCTACATAGATAAATCTTCGCATTCCATAACGTTCATTATCAATTATACCATCCCCATAACCAATTCCGTTTAATGCCTCATTAAATTCAATTCCTACTTCATTATCAATTTCATCCTCATCTTGCCAAGGACCCTCAAAATAATCAATTCCAATAGCTGGTGGACTCTCTCCAAATACATTATAACCAGATTGCGGACCATCAACAGCATCACCGTTATAACAGAAAGCCAAACCTCTCTCGATATGACAACCTATATAATCATCATCATATGCTCCAATGTCCGTTTCAGCAAAAATTGCAAAATAAGTATCCTCTAACACAAAAGACGATCTATTTCTCATTTCGAAATTATAGAATGTCATATTATTCAATTCATCATTAGTAGCGAAACAGAATGCCTGCGCCCTAATTTCCATTCCAATTTGCTGGCCATTCGACTCAGTATGGGCATTACCCGCATCGTTAAATATCCACCATAAAGTTTGATCACCAAACAAAGTTGTAGGCGCATCTCTATCACAACCAACAGTACCAGCAATATCGTACCAAGGATAATCCGGCGTTAACGGAGGAGAACCTAATGGATCATACTTTAAATCGCCATTTCCATCATAAAATGGTGCTAAATATGGATCTTCACCCTCTCCACCATGTGCTGGCCAATTCAAAATAATATCCGGCACTGTATATCCTTCAAACTTTTCAGGGTTTTCTTTCCAAGCAATAAATTCTAGAACTTGAGGTCTTGTAATATCAAATATCCGATCATATTCCAGACACGTTTCCGCACTAATAGATGCATTATCTAATTGCAATGGACCAGGCCACCAATCTTGTCCATCTAATCCATATGTTAATGCAGCTACTTTCTTTTGTCCGTTTACATCAGTTCCTGCCAACCAAAGTCCACCTGTACTCAAAACACCTGCTTCTTGATTCTTAGGTACTATATAACTCGATTGATAAACTTTTTCATACCACATATCTCCATAAGAATGAATATTTGCTCTAACATTATTCAGATTCAAATCAGCAGCGGCACTACCTGGCTGACAACCTGCTGCCTTAGATACTCTTTCGGAACGTTTTTTTACTTGAACTAAGGCTCTATATTCAGCTTTAGTTAGCTCAGACAAGTTTTGAGCAAAAGAAACAGCTCCACCCATCATAGTAATAACTACAATTAATCCGAATACAATATTTATTTTACTTATTCTCATTCCCATTTATCTAAAAGGCAAAACTAACTCCAACTTGAATCAATCGCGGTGACATATATGCACTTGGATCTTTCATTGATGTTTGATAATAATCTACAAAAGAATCAGGATCAAGCATTTCAGCAATTACTAATTCTGCTTGAGCAGACGCTAAGTATCCATCATCATTTGAATTTCCAGTGAAGTTATGAAGGGTGCTCGGATACTTTAGGTTTAATATATTAAAGCATATTATTTCAAAATACCCCTCTATCCAGGCTCCATCTCTTGCCCCCTTTTTATGATCTTCTCCTCTCCAACCTAATCCAAACTCAAATTCTCTACTGAAAGTAACGTCAACAGTAAACCTCCATGGATATCTCGCTCCATTTATATCTCCTAACAAACTAGACGAACTAGCTCCTGTTTGTGTTGCCGTCGCTCTTCTTTCTAACGAATACGGTTGACCTGAGCCTCCAACTACTTTAAGGTTAATTCCTGAATTTGCAAACACTTGAAATCCGACACCAGGCTCCTCATCTTCTTCAACCACTTCCACGACCTCATCAGTCGAATCCTCTATCACAACTTCATCAACCTCTGAATTTTTCTTTTTCTTTTTTTCTTTCTTCTCTTTAGGTTCTTTCTCTGGTTTAGGACCTCCTATTACCCATCCTGTATATTCATCCGACCATTCTGTTCTATAATCAGCTCCAATCGAAATAGCATGACGCCTATCAAAGTCAAGCGGGATTAAAAATCTATTTCCAGCAAATCCGGCTCTAAGCAACTTTAATCCATCTTCAGAAGAAGATCCAGTTCCATCAGCAAATTGAAGTGTATAGTTAACTGAACCACTTATACCTGTATTACCAATTTTCCTTAAGTCATATCCAATCGTACCACCTTTAACAGTCGAGAAATCAATA
The DNA here is from genome assembly GCA_013214975.1 of Flavobacteriales bacterium. Taxonomy (NCBI): domain Bacteria; kingdom Pseudomonadati; phylum Bacteroidota; class Flavobacteriia; order Flavobacteriales; species Flavobacteriales bacterium. Next base: position 5,561 of record JABSPR010000151.1, on the reverse strand, counting down.
TTTCTAGTAGTATAGTATGTATTTGGAAAGGCGCCATTAACAACACCAGCATTTAATTGATCCCGCATTTCTCTGTAATAAGCCGTGAATTTTAACGCTGACTTATTCGACAATTTAGTTTGAAAACCAAGCTCATAATCAATAGTCATTTCCTGTTTCAGGTTTGGATTTTCTATCTCGGCATCTGTCACAGACTTTAAGAACAAGTACTGCATATAATCCGCACCATTACTTGACATCGGACGTTGAACCAACCTATCATAATGTGCAAAGAACAAAGCTTCATCCGAAATTGGGAAGGAGAATGATAATCTAGGACTCACTTTAACTTGAGGCACGTAATCCTCAAATGCAGAAGAATTAATACCGTTACTTTCTATTACGGATGCATCTTCTACGAAATATGGATTTATACCTGTAGATGATTTTACTTGCTCAAAAGAATTTAGCTCAATACCTGATGCATTATACCAAACATCTCCATCTCTAAATCCTTGAATCCTTTCGGGATTTTTATAATCATTAACATATACTTTATAGTCTCCGCCAATATTTGATGGAATATCCCCTAATTCATCATTTGTTAAATCATTAACTTCTCTAATATTATATAGGGAATATTTATCCTTTAGAACCTGTTGATTATTATCATATCTATCTACTCTAATACCGGCTGTAAAGAATAGATCCCTAAATGCAAATTCATCTTGAATATAAAAAGCAGAATATATTGGTTCTTGGACAGGTATTTCTCTTTTAAAATTACCAAAATCATCTTTTGCATTAAAAAAGTCATCTACCGTAGATCTTTTGTTCGTCTTTTCTCCTGTATGATCATAACCAATATAACCTACTGCAGCATTTGCAGTACTTCCATTAAACAATTCATCTGGGCTGAACATATCCAAGCTATACGTATCTGGATCATACTCATCAATATTTAACATTTCGAGATCACCTGCTCCAATTTTTTCTCTTAGGTTATAATCAAAGTAATTTTGAACTGATGTATTATTTATTCTATCAAAATTCACGGTGTCAACAAGTATTGGATCTCCTACAGAATTCAAAGCATAATCCCCATTTTGGTCCAGTGCAAATACATAATTAGGAGAATTTAAATCTAACTGCTGTATATGGAAATTCGCTCTATCTCTCATTATTTGCCATAACCCCATCGGACTTACAAAGAAACTTCGATATGGTCTTTTCTCATATTCAAAACCCATAGAAACCGCATGAGCAGTCGATATTTTTTTTCCTATATCAACAGATACATTACCAGTAAACCTCATTTGGCTATATTCAGATTTCTCAAACCCCGAATATGTATAGTATTTTCTAGCACCTGAATCCCAGGCGTATGCTCCATATACTGTACCTCGAGCTGGATAAATCCCAGCAATGTATTCAGGCTGATCACCATTAATTAAACCACCGCCTTGTTGAACCTGTAACCGATTTTGATAATTATCAACGACATTATCCCCATGAAAATTATAATACTGACTTGTATAGGCTGCCAACTGAGGATTTGATTCGCCTGGGGTAAATTCGTAGAGTGTGTCTTTATACGCATTATGCATCCTAGCGTTAACATATACAGAATCTCCCGATCCGTCTAGACTAGCAAAAGCTCTAGTTTCACGTTCATATGTTGGCGCTCTATGTGTTTTAAAACTACCAATATGGCCATAAGAAAAATAATCGTCTCTGAATTTCTCGTTCATCACACTAACCTTCTGCATGGTATAATCCCCTTGAATCGTGTAATTAACATTTTTGAACAATCTTGAAGAATCAGGTTTAAGAGCTAAGCTAGCAGAATCCGGACTTAACCTATGTGTGAATTTACCAAACACCCGCCAAGTAATATCATTATTCAGGGTTCTAGGAGCATCACTATTAAACATCAATTGATCCCTTTGCATTTCGCTTGACACATCATATGCAAAAGAACCTCCAAATTTCAATGTGGTCTTTTTGGATGTGTTAACGTTAAAATTACCTGAGATACTTCCACTATAGCCTCTTTCTTTTGCTTTGTTAATCGGTTCAAAATCAGATGCTCTCAGATATTCAGCTGACATAGCAGTTCCTTCGGCTTGCAATACTAATGGCGCCTGGTCTAATCTTTCAATAACATCATCTTTCGCTCTATATAATGATCCACCTTGATAACCATAGTTTGGCTGATGATAAATCTGACTACTAACCATATAGCTAATAAAAGGCTTCTTGTATTTTTTCATATCCAAAGAACCCGTATTCTCCCCATCAGCAACTGCCTTCGCAATTTTCGCCTTGTCCTTCAATTGAACCAAGGGTCCGCCTGCCATAAAACTCACCATATTACTTGAATTAAAATCCCAGTAATTATGCGCTGCAACCCTTGACATAAATTCTATACTACCAAAAAACTCACTAGATGCACCTTTAGTCGTTACGCTAATTACCCCTCCTGTTGCATCACCATACATCGGTGGTAACCCTCCAAGAATAACTTCAACCTGATCAATTGCTGATTGCGGTAACTCTATCGAACCAATTACTTTTATACCATCAATGTAGTAAACCGTTGCATCCGAACGCGCCCCTCTAATACTCTCAATTTCACCATCTGTAGATACTACACCACCTGCCATCAATGCCGCACTTTCAACACCCCTTCCTGGCATTTTCTTAATCTCATCTCCAGTCATTGTTTGAACTGAACCACCCTTTATATCTATTAGAGGCTTAGTATACACAACAATTTTAAATTCCTCCATCTGAATACCACTACTTAACTTCAGATCATAAACCTGAATTCCAGTACTCACACGAATCCCTGTCATTTTCAGAGGACTGAAACCGATATATTTTGCTATAATGTCATATGTCCCAACAGGAATAGCCTTAATATTATACTCTCCGTTAAAATCCGTGGCAGAACCGGCAACAAAATCACCACCTCTCTGGATTACTATATTCGCGAATGGAATCGGCTCTCCTGTCTCAGCATCTGTTAAAACTCCCTTAACAGAACCGTTACCACTTTGTGAAAACCCCTGTACAGAAAGACAGAGTACCGATATTACAACTAATATTCTCTTCAACAATATCATTTCAATGCTCGCTTTTTTCAAGGACGTAAATATATAAAATATATAGTGGCTCTTATTCAATATTAACCTTTTTATTGCCTCCTTCACTGCGAATTTATCTTTAATATAAAAACAGATTTAACATCTATTTAACTTGTTTCCCAATTAACCTCCTATTTAAAAACCATTATATTTTACTGTGTATCTACCGATTAAACAATTGAGCTTGTTTAGCATTCTATTATCTTTAGTTGATTTACCCCATATCTAGAATCCACCCTGAGTTTCTATTTGGGTCTTCTAACTTTTTTAGTTTTCGAGAGGCGCTTCTTTTGTTTCTCACGCTTCTGACTTTCCTCTTGTTTTTTCATATTTCCTTTGTGGCGAGCCTTTTTTTGCCCTTTCTTCATTTTTTTACTTTTCTTTCCCTGCTTTACATACTTGCCCTTTTTCTTATCACTACCACTTTGCCGCTTCCTTTTGCTCTTATTGGCCTGTTTTTTCTGCTTCTTATATTTACTCCTATCCGATCTAGAAGGCTTCTTTATTCCAAGATTTTCTTTTTTTGCCTTCTTCTTATTCTGCTTCATTTCTTTCCGAGTATCCTTGTTCTGGATTCTCTTATGATGCTCTTTGTAATTCTTCTTAGACGACTTTTCATCATCACGCACTTGTTTCCAGGTGGTTCTACCAGCACCGTCAGGAGGTGCTTGTTGAGAATACGAAAATTGAGAATATAGCAGGCTGAAAAAAACCAACGCAAGAAACATTTTCGTTTTACTTTCTGTATAAATTAATTTCAACATTAAATTTTCAATTTTGGAAAAATTCCTGATCTTGCCATTAATGAAATGTATAACATGCATTCTATTAAACCAACATGTGGATGTATAAATTAAATTATCTATCAGTATTTCTTTTTACTTTTCTTTTGAATTCATGTACAAAGGGTTTAAATCAAGAATACGTCCCGGATGTTTATGTAAATATTAATATATTCCCATCTATGCCATCTTATATTGACCTCAACCCTATAGGGGGATGGATGCAAATTGAGGGTGGCTCCAGAGGTATAATTATTTACCGATTAACTAACGACGACTTCTTAGCATTCGATCGACATTGCCCTTATGATGTGACAAATTCTTGCGGAAAGGTAAATGTTAACACAAACAATCTATTCGCCGTCGACACATGTTGCGGTTCCCAATTTCTAATTGTCGACGGAAGCGTAAATATCGGTCCAGCAACCCTGCCATTAAAACGATATAACACGAGCTGGGATGGTAACCAGCTCACAATATTTAATTAAAAAAGGCCATTATCTAAATAGACAATGGCCTCAAATAATTTTAATTACTTCTAGTATCTGTAGTGGTCAACTTTATAAGGACCTTCGATTTTTACATCAATATAATCGGCCTGTTCTTGTGATAACGTTTCTAACACAACGCCAATCTTAGCTAAGTGTAATCTTGCTACTTTCTCATCTAAATGTTTCGGCAGCATATATACTTCATTTTTGTAAGCATCTGTATTGTTCCAAAGCTCTAATTGAGCTAAAGTTTGATTAGTAAATGAATTACTCATTACAAATGACGGATGCCCTGTTGCGCAACCTAAGTTCACTAACCTACCCTCAGCTAAAACAAAGATAACATTACCATTAATGGTGTATTGATCAACTTGTGGCTTTATAGTGTCTTTAGTATTACCGTGATTCCCATTTAACCATGCCATATCAATTTCATTATCAAAATGCCCAATGTTACAAACGATTGTTTGATCTTTCATTGATTCAAAATGCTTTCCTTGAATAATGTTAAAGTTACCGGTTGTAGTTACAATAATGTTTGCCTCTTTACATGCATCATCCATTCTCTTCACTTCAAAACCATCCATTGCAGCTTGCAGCGCACAAATAGGATCAATCTCAGTCACTATAACTCTTGCACCAGCACCAGCTAAAGAAGCTGCCGAACCTTTCCCTACATCTCCATAACCAGCAACAACAGCAACTTTTCCGGCCATCATTACATCAGTTGCTCTTCTAATTGCATCTACTAAAGACTCTTTACATCCGTATTTATTATCAAATTTAGATTTAGTAACTGAATCGTTTACATTAATTGCTGGCATAACTAATGTACCTGCTTTCATTCTATCGTATAATCTATGAACACCTGTTGTCGTTTCTTCTGATAACCCTTTAATTCCTTCACACAATTCTGGATATTTATCAAATACCATATTTGTTAAATCTCCACCGTCATCCAAAATTAAATTTAATGGCTTACCATCTTTAAAACCCATAATTGTCTGATCAATACACCAATCAAAATCCTCATCGCTCAATCCTTTCCAAGCATAAACAGGAACTCCTGTTACGGCGATTGCAGCAGCAGCTTGATCTTGTGTAGAGAATATATTACAAGACGACCAAGTAACCTCAGCACCTAATGCTGTTAATGTTTC
>JABSPR010000150.1 GCA_013214975.1 Flavobacteriales bacterium | reverse complement strand
TTTATTGGTCTCAAAAAGAGTTAAAACTATGCACTTTCAGTGCATCTCGCTTTAGCTTCTAAGGATGTTCATCTTTGTTATGTGCAAAATCAACGAACATCTGGTCATACTGTTTCACGTTTAACTGTTCATATTGTTTGGGCAAGTAAATATAGATATTCGGTTTTAGAAGGTGATATAAAGCAGCATTGCCGGACAATATTGAGGCAAATATGTGATGTGGAAGATGTTATCATATTGAAAGGAGTGGTATCCAATAATTATGTCCACATGCATAATCAACTATTTGCCATCACTGTCGGTAAGCAGTTTGGTAAAAAAATTGAAAGGAAGAAGTTCAAGAAAGTTACAGCAGGAATTTCCTGAATTGAATAAAAAATATTGGGGAAGACATTTTTGGGCCATTGGTTATAGTTGTTGGAGCACAGGTAATATAACTGATGAAATGGTAAATGAATATCTGGAACATCATAGAAATCCAAATGATGAAGATGATTCAAACTTTATATTAGAATAGGTGTGAGGCGCGACTTTCAGTCGCTAAAGAAACCTATGGACTTTCAGTCCATAGTGGTTTAGTTTCCATAAATTCTATTACAGTTGTATATCCATCGGGTTGTTCTGATAGTAAGGTTTATTGGGTAATTACACGCATATGTTAATTACCTGTGTACAAAAATACGTAGGTATGCGACAACGTTTTAAATGATAATTCTTTTCTACTCGTTTTATAGAAGTGTAATACAATTAATCATTAAGCCGAAATGAGCGTTAGGTACTTGGAAATTAGTAATTCGCACATAGTAAGTGTTATGGGCTTGTGGTAAACATCAGCAAAGCCTTGGGCAATTAAAATTTCTACATCATCTTGCCATTCTTCTGCAGTTAAAGCAACTATAGGCGGCCCATCCTGATATTTTCTTTTAGGTATTGAACGGTTTCTCTACCATCCATAATAGGCATATGGATGTCTGAAATAATAAGATCGAACGTACCTGATTCGTAGAGCTTAATAGCTTGGATGCCGTCAACGGCAGTGCTTACATTACAATTGTGTATACCAAGCATACACTTTATTACCTGGTTTTGGATTGTATTGTCATCTGCTACAAGAACGTTAAATTCTTTTTTTTGATGTTCGAGTTTCAGAGAGAGTTAAATAAATTGCTTGATTTACTTTTATCTTATTAAGGTTTTTCTGGAGATAGAGCGTTACATCTAAGGCCGCTGTTTTATTAATGTCACTCTCTAAATTAGATGTACTAAGTACTACGATTACTGGATGAGTTTCTTCATGATTGGTTTTTTGGAAAGTTTAAAGAAATTCTATGCCACTCATTACTGGCATATTGATATCTAGAAACACAAGCTCGGGAAATGCCTTTCCATTATTTTTAAGCGAATCGAAATAATCTAATGCCTCTTGGCCGTTAGATTTAAATATCAGCGCATGGCATACGTCCATTTCTTCTATTAGCCGCTCTGTAACATGTCTCTATAACAAGAATTTTAGAAAGTTTCGTTATAGGCGTTTTCTCAATGAATAAGTTTAGTAGTAATACGTAAATATTTGGATATTCATTTTCTCTTTTACATTAGTATATCTACGTAAATATTAGTGGTTTAAGATACCTGTAAATAAAAGCGAACTATTACTTAGTATAAGATTACTGCGTGATCTTGTCTAATAAAGAAATGGATCAAGTCTCATCATCTTTCAGCTGATCGGTTCTTTTTTTATTGTGACCTCACTCAAGCAAGCTTGGTGAGACCCAATAAAAAAAGTCCCGTTCCGTGAATTACGGAATGGGACTTGATCATCTGTGAACCCGACAAGATTCGAACTTGTAACCGCCTCATTCGTAGTTTTTAATGAGGCGGTTATTAACAATCCATAAAAGGCCGAAACGGCTCGCAATCCCTTTCGTAACAATACATTAGGTAAATTAGCGTTTTGTAGGAAATATCAGAAAATACCAAAAACACGTGAAAAACACGTGAAGATCACGCCCAGATAATTTCTGAAATAGACAATAAAACGAAATCCTTATGGCAAGTATTAAACTTAAATTAAACACCAATTATAAAACCGTAGAGAACACATATTCTGTTTGCATTCTTTTAAATCACAAAAGCAAACAGGCATATATAAAGACAGGAGTTGACGTAACGAAGAATAATTGGGATAAGGTCGATAAAACAGTAAAAGGAATTCCTAACTCTAAAAGAGAACAAGCACGCATACTTAAAATGTATTC
>JABSPR010000149.1 GCA_013214975.1 Flavobacteriales bacterium | reverse complement strand
GGCTATACCGACATCAAATGCTCTTTTGGGCATTGCCTTCATCATAATGTTTAAAGAACATCCGGAAGGCATTGCTGGGGTGACTCCCATTATCTTGTCGTTCTTCTCGGCCAATTCAACAATTGTATGACCAAATACTTCTTGGTATTTAGGAGGTCGAGGAGACTTAGGCGTTATCTTAATTATCTCTCCTGTCTCTTTGTTGAACAACCCAGGTGCATGCCATTTGGTTTGATCTCCATCCTCAGCCGGCTTATATCCTTTTCCTTTTTGCGTTACACAATGTAGAATTTTAGGTCCTGGGATATCTTTTAAATCGCTTAATACTTTTGATAGATGAACGGCATCATGACCGTCTATCGGACCAAAATATCTAAAATTAAGGGACTCAAATAAGTTACTTTGATTCAATAAATATGATTTAATACTTCCCTCTATTTTCTGCGCTATTTCTTGTGCGTTCGGACCGAACTTAGATACTTTTCCTAGTAAATTCCATACCTCATCCTTAACTCTATTGTAAGTATGTGAAGTTGTAATATCTGTTAGATACTCTTTTAGCGCTCCAACATTGGGATCGATTGCCATGCAGTTATCGTTGAGCACGATAAGTAAATTAGAGTTCTCCACTCCTCCATGGTTAAGCCCTTCAAAAGCCATCCCGCCAGTTAATGCACCATCTCCAATTATTGCTACATGCTGTCTGTCGTCGCCTTTATATTCATTTGCAACTGCCATTCCAAGTGCCGCAGAAATCGACGTGGACGAATGCCCAACACCGAATGCATCGTACTCACTTTCGCTCCTTTTAGGGAAACCACTTATTCCTTTATATACTCTTTGCGTATCAAATATATCTCGTCTTCCTGTTAATATTTTATGCCCATAAGCTTGGTGCCCTACATCCCAAACTAATTGATCTTTTGGGGTATCAAAAATATAATGCAATGCTACAGTAAGCTCGACTACGCCAAGGCTAGCACCTAGGTGACCACCTTTTTCAGCAACTACATCCGTAATGTAATTACGAAGTTCGTCACAAACTTGAGGCAGTTTTTCCGCATCCAACTTTCTAAGATCAGAAGGGGCAGTAATTTGTTTGAGTAAATCTCCCGGTATGTATGCCATAAGCGAATTGCTTACGTAAAGATAGCCTAATTAGCCCTGTTTTCACAGCTCACACCACGAATATTGACCAAGCGCAGAGGTGTAAATCCTACCATTCTATTTCATTTTAATAATCAACGAGGTCTTCCAACGTTCCTTGATTAAGAACATCACTGGAATTATTACCAATGTTAAGAAAGTCGCAAACGTTAAACCAAAGATTACTGTCCATGACATTGGTCCCCAGAAGACAACATTATCCCCTCCTATCGAAATCTTAGCATCGTATGACGCTAACAAACTAAAGAAATCAATATTGAAACCCGTTGCTAATGGGATCAACCCAAGGACAGTAGTAATTGCAGTTAACAATACTGGTCTTAATCTCGTCTTACCTCCTTCTACAATGCATAAGATCAACTCTGAGTCTGGTAGTCGATCGGTTGAACTCAGTCCCAATTCAGATTTACGTCTATCCATTATTAGATTGGTATAATCAATTAACACGATAGCATTATTTACTACCACACCAGCAAGAGAAATAATACCAATCATTGCCATGATAATAATAAACTTTAGAGAGACCATGAAAAAGACAAAAACTCCAATCAAGCTTAATAGCACCGACATTAGAATAATAAATGGCGTTCCGAATGAATTGAATTGAGAGACTATTATTAAGAAAATAAGGAACACCGCCATCAATAATGCTTTTATTAGAAATGCCAATTCCTTTTCTTGATCCTCCTGCTCTCCAGTAAATTTAACTGATACTCCGTTAGGTAACTCATAGTTTTCCATTTCAGCCTTAATCGTTTTTACGATTTCATTTCCTGTATAACCCTCAACTACCGTTGATGAAACTGAAATCACCCTATCCATATTTTTTCGTTTAATCGCATTATATGTTGAGCTTTTTTTCACGACAGCAACAGCAGAAATAGGTACTTGGATTATCTTGCCATTTGTTTGATCTCGGAATGTAATCCGTTGATTCATCAGTGACTCAATATCATATCTGTATTTGTCTGCAAATCTTATTTGAATTGGATAATCATCCTCTCCATCTTTGAATTGAGAAATTTCTTTTCCGTATAACGATGTCCTAATTGTAGTAGCAATTTGAGCAGTCGATAAGTTTAAACGTCGGGCTTTTTTACGATCAATTTTTACAATTAATTCCGGCTTACCTATTTCCACATCTAATTTCAAACCATCTATGCCTGGAATATTTTTAGACTCAACAAATCGCTTTACTTTCTCCGCCTCATCAATAAGCAAATCAATATCATTTCCTGCTATTTCAATATTTATTGGAGGTCCGGTAGGTGGGCCAGCTGCATCCTTGTCAACAGAAACCCTAACACCTGGCACTTTATCTTTAACAACATTTCTTATGTCATCCATTACAGTTTTAGTGTCTATATCTCTTCTGTATTGGAAGTCAACAAAAGAAACGCTTATCCTTGCTTTATGTGGTGTTTTACCAATTTGCGGGCCTGCAGCAGGATCACTAGTTCCATCACCAACATTTGCAATTATACTCTCAATTAAATAATTAAAGGTTTGCCCATCTTCAGTTACCTCATATTTCTTGACATAATCAACTAGTAATTCTTCAAGATCTTTTGTCGCAAGATTCGTTTCTTCGATGTCCGTACCTATAGGAAGCTCTATGAATACATTCACGTATTTAGGCATATTCTCTGGGAAGAATAAAGTCTTAATATCGAATGCTTTCATCATCATTGCGGAAAATATAAACATCAGAATAACTCCTATAAAAAAGAATTTTGGTCTTTTACCATTGAGGGCATACGATAAGAATGTTTTATACTTTTCTTCCATTATAGGAATAACAGTCTTTTGAAACTTAATGGAATATGGTGTAAAAAATATAGTATTTAACACGAGAAATGAGGAGAACACAATTAGCAGATTACCAAGCACAGGATAATCTATTAGATCAAAACCGATTCCTGTAATTAACAGTATTAGTATTGGACTAAGCATATCTAAGAACAAAGTGTTTTTTGTCACGAAAAAATATCGAAATAAAATTCTGCCAAGTGCAGCCATATAACCGATAATTCCAAGCATATTCATCAAACCCGACATTTGCTTTATATCACCTAACATATTTCCCATTACGTCACTCATGAACACGAAAAAGATGGAGGCCGTAAATAGAATTATGTTGACAATTGGTTTCGGGTCCTTTACTATTTCATCTTCTTTGAGTTTCATCCAAAGTGAAGTAAATACAGTGTTTATTACCAATCCCACAAAGAGCGATGACCCAAGAACTATCATTAATGTTACAGGAAGAATCCCCATAAATTCTCCCATCATACCTGGCCAAAATATTAAAGGTAAAAATGCCGCAAGAGTAGTAGCTGTTGATGCTATAATTGCTGTTGCCACTTCTCCTGCTCCTTCTTTTGCTGCTTGAATTGGGGACAAACCTTCATCCATCAATCTATATACGTTTTCAACAATTACAATTCCATTATCTACAAGCATTCCTAGGGCTAGGATTAATCCAAATAATACCATCATATTAATTGAATATCCCATCATACTTAAAATAACAAAAGAGGCAAACATGGATAACGGTATTGCCATTCCAACAAAGAGAGCATTCCTAATTCCCAAGAAAAACAACAGAACTAATATTACCAGAAGTATTCCTAGTACAATTGAATTTTCTAAATTTTTAACCATCGATTTAGTCTGTGCAGATTGGTCGTTAGTTATTGTCATTTCCAAATCTGCAGGAAGCATGGAAATTCTTGCTTCATTAATCACAATATCAATTTTGGCGGTAGCTGATAATAAATTTTCGCCCGCTTTTTTTATAATATCCAACATTACTACGGGCTTCTCAAATTCACGGGCATAACTCGTTCTTTCCTCAAACTTAAAGTTCACCTCAGCTACATCTCTTAAATAAACGATGTTGAATTTTTCTCGTTTAATAATGATATTCTCAATGTCTTCCATTGATTTAAAATCACCAACCGCACGCACCGTTCTTCTAATACCTCCTATTAAAATATCACCCCCAGATATAGTGATATTCTCGTTTGCTATAGCGCTTGCAATGTCATTGAAGCCTAATTTTAATGCCTCAATTTTATGCATATCTACACTAATCTCTACTTCCTTTTGTTGAAGACCACGGATATTTACTTTTGATATTTCACTTATCTCTTCAATTTTATCTTCCAAATATTCAGCATATTCCTTCAATTGTTCAGTAGAATAATTCCCAGATAAATTTATATTAAGAATTGGCATCTCAGAAAAATCAACTTCTGTAATGCTTGGCTCAGAAGGCAAATCAGTAGGAAAGCTAGGATCCGATCGAGCATTGTCTACAGCATTCTTCACCTTTCGTAAGGCTTCCTCCACGGTAGTCTCTGAATCGAACTCTACTAATACCATAGAAAATCCCTGAATAGAAGTTGAAGTTAGTTTACTTACTTCTGAAATAGTATTGATTTCCTTTTCCAAGGGACGTGAAATAAGTTTTTCGATATCCACTGGAGAGTTACCCGGATATGGTGTACCCACGTAAATTTGAGCCATCACGATGTCTGGAAAGGAAGCCTTTGGCATTTTGTTGTAAGAGAAAATTCCCATAAACAAGATTATCCCTGTAAGAACGAGAACAGTTGTTCTATTCTTTATAGAAAGAGTCGATAAGACAAATTCCTTCGAGATTCTATTTTGGCCTTTTTCTGCCATTAGTTCTTGATGTTAATTTTTTCGCCGTCTTTTAAGCTTCGTGCTCCCAAAACAATTACGTTATCTCCTTTGTTCAAACCTGTTGTTACCATTGTTTCTCCACGATAAGAAAGACCTGTTTCGATACTTACTTTTTTTGCAATTCCCGCATCGTTCACAAATACATAGCTAGCTCCTTTACTGTCTTCCAAAATTGCTTTCTCTGGTAAGACTATTGTACTATCGGCCTTAAGATCCATCACTCTAATCACAGCCAACATATTAGGTTTCATCTGAAATCCTTTAGAGTCTACATTTACATTAATTCTAAAAGTCCTATTTCCTGGATTGATATAATTCCCTGTTGCGATAACTTCTCCTTCGTACCAATTATCATCCAATAATGAGAAATTTATTTTCGCGTAGTTGCCATTTTTAACCGATGTGATATACTTCTCAGACAAATCTGCTACTAGGTAGGCGTCATCCGTATTCACCAATCTAATCACCGGTTTCATACCACTTGCCATTTCTCCTTTCTTAACCATTATTTGATCGATGATACCATTACTTGGAGCACTAACCATCCCCTTCATTAATACATCCAATGCAGAATTCATTATTTGCTTTGCCGTTTCTAATCTGGCCTTAGCTGCTAAGTAATCTATCTCCGAACCAATACGCTTCTTCCAAAGTTTATCTACTCTTTCGAAAGTAGTTTCCGCTAAATCGAATTGAGCTTTAGCCGAATTATATTGGCCTTGCATTTCATTGTTATCTATGCTTAAAAGCTTTTGTCCTTTAGCCACTTCTTGCCCTTCTTTCACATAAACATTCTTCACTTTACCTGGCATTTCCACATTAATGTCGACACTTTGATCGGCATCAACCACTCCTTGCACTTCAAAATAATGTTCAAAATCTCCTGGCATAACTACCATCGTAGAAACTAATGTTTTTTTCACTTTAAAAGTGCTGTCCATAGATGCAATTAGATCATCTAACTCAGTCATTCGTTTACTTATCTCTGAATAAACATTTTTTAAGCTGTCTTTTTCGGCAATTAATTTACCTACTTCTGCTGTCTCCGACCCACACGATGCGATAAGTGCAATAAGACTTGCTCCTAATAATATCCTTTTCATTTTTAATAACTGTTTAATGCTTTCTGAAGCTTTATTTTAGAGGTTAACAATCCAAATACCGAATTCATATACTGCCCTTGAGCGTTAACGAACTGAGTATTGGCTTGAGTAACTTCCATACTAGATGCCAATCCTTCTTTCTGTTTTAATATCGTCTTGTCTAGAATTCGCTGTGCCAAGTCGCGACTTCTTTTCGCCACTCTTCCATTCTTTATTGCCGCATTATATTCCGAATGGGCATTAGCATAACCAGACTCTAATCCTTTAAGTAAAGAAATTCTTGTGTTCTCAATTTTTTCTAATTCAAGTGTTGCTTGTTTAATTCGATACGTAGACATACCGCTCCCAAAAATTGGGATATTTGCCGACACTCCTACAATCGTAGTTGGGTACCAGTTACTAAATTTCAATTCATTCGAAAATGCATTTTGTGAATGAGTAAAAAAACCAGCAACAGAAGGCAATCGTCTAAATTTCTCTTTTTTAACATCGAGAGCAAGAAGGCTTTTCTGGTTTGAAATAAGTTGGTAATCGATGTGGCTTTTAACATCTAGTTTTTGCCCTAATAAGTTTATGTCTTCTGCCGAATTCATAAGAGCACCTAAGCTATCAGTAAGCGAAATTTCACCTTCTCCCTTAAGCCCCATTTGATATTCTAGCAACTCCAAAGCAACGTTCTTCTGCGTAACTGCCCTGTCGTACATATTGGTCATGGTTGATGAAGTTAATTTCATTTGATCAACTTCCTGCGCATCGATTAATCCATTGTTGAGCATGAGAATCAATTCATTCAACGTCTTTTTTACGTTGTCTAAACTCCTCTTATAAATCTTAACATTTTCGTCTGCCATCAAGGCCATATAATAGCTAGAGGCAACAGATTCCTTAACATCCAATTTGGCTTTCTTCGCTCCGGTTTCCGATAATTGTCGATAAACTTTCGCAGCCTGTAATCCTACTATGTAGGTTCCATCGAACAACAATTGAGATGCTGTAATACCAGCAGATGCATTGTTACTAGTACCAAACTGAAGCGGCACCAGTAGTCCTTCTGGAGCTGTTGGGTCGAATGCCCTTGCAGGTGCAACCTGTGTAGGGATATCTATAAAATTATTGTACTTAACCTCGCCACTAATCTGTGGCAGCCCAGTAGATGTTATCTCTTTAATTTTCGCCTTAGCAATCTCAATATCTATTTCTCCATTTTTTACAACAGCACTATTTTTTAAAGCAAAATCCTGTGCCTGTTGCAAAGAGTAAGATACAGCCTGTCCGAAACTAAAGCTGACCATAAACAACATAATTACCGATGCAATTATCGTCGACTTTGTTTTCGAGAAGATGGAGCTAATATCGTTGTTTTCAAGAAATTTAATTCCCTTATCGCTGGCAATTCCTCTAACATGATAATCCATCATATCCACATTTACATCCGGAAAATTGAATTCCGAAACGGGAAAAACACTTGGGTCGAAAACAAGGTCTACTCTAGAGGTGTAAAGCCTAGCGATAACCTGAATGTTAACCTCTTTTCGATATAGCCCTTCCTTAACTCCTTTTTTCATGTTATTAATTACACAATCCAGAATGTAATTATCCTTGTATTCAAGAAATATCTTCCACGATTCAGGATAATATTTTTCCATATCATAATGGAATGACGGATGAATTTCTGCCAACTTATTGTTAAAGTATGCACGTAAAGCGATTAATTCCTCGATAGCATTAATGCCGCTTGCAAAAATTTCGTCCATTACTTCGGTGTCCAGTTTTATCTGAAGAGCAATAACAGAAGAAACTAAATCTGCCTTATCATTAACATGTACGTAAAGTGTCTTCTTCGAAATACCCAATGCCCGAGCGGCATCATCCATGGTGGTACTTTTAATTCCATTCCTTGTATACAAGGCATAGACGTCAATTAGAATTTTTTCAAACTTTGGATTCATTCTACAAATTAACCTAATACAAACCCTGGAAACAAATTAATGCATTGAATGTTTCCGCGGTTTAACACCTAAATTTTATTGGGTGTTCAACCTACCAAAATTAGTAGACGACTACCTCTGTTCTATATTGTTTCCGACTGTTATTTATCGTTTTTTTACACTCTAAATAAATAGAAAAGATGTCGATAAAAATAAGAGAACTTCTAAAAGGCAAACAAGCCGGAAAAGCAGTCACAGTAAGAGGTTGGGTAAGAACAAAGCGTGCAAGTAAAAACGTTGCGTTCATAAATCTTAACGACGGTTCGACAATAAATAATATTCAAATAGTTGCAGAGACAGAAACATTCGACGAAAGTTTATTGAGTCAAATCACAACTGGTGCTTGTTTAGAGGTAAATGGAAAATTAATTCAAAGTGAAGGAAGCGGACAGTCCGTGGAACTACAAGCTGTTTCAATTACGGTTTTAGGGGTCGCTGACCCTGAGAAGTACCCTATTCAACCAAAAAAACATTCGCTTGAATTCTTAAGAGAACAAGCGCATTTAAGGTTCCGAACAAACACTTTCTCCGCTGTTTTCAGAATTAGACATGCACTAACGTTTGCTATCCACCAGTATTTTAACGACAAAGGATTTTTCAATCTGCACACGCCAATTATTACAGGATCTGATGCGGAAGGTGCGGGTGAGATGTTCAGAGTAACTACGCTTAATTTAAAGAACCCTCCGCTGAATGATGAGAAAGAAATAGATTATTCAAAAGATTTTTTCAGCAAAGAAACTAACCTAACGGTATCTGGACAATTAGAGGCAGAGCTAGGAGCAATGGCACTTGGACAAGTTTACACTTTTGGACCAACTTTTAGAGCAGAGAACTCAAATACTTCTCGTCACGCAAGTGAATTCTGGATGATAGAACCAGAAGTTGCTTTCAACGACATCAACGATAACCAAGATTTAGCGGAAGACTTTTTAAAGTCGGTTATTAAATATGCCTTGGAGCATTGTGCCGACGATATTGCTTTTTTAGAGGCTAGAGAATTAGATGAGGACAAGAACAAAAAGCAAGAAGAACGGAACGAGATGAGTTTAACCGAGCGACTAAACTTTGTTGCTGATCAACCTTTTGTTCGTATTACGTATAATGAAGCAATAAAAGTACTTCAAGATTCTAAGCCGTATAAAAAGAAGAAATTCCAGTTTCCTGTAGAATGGGGAGTTGATTTAGCATCGGAGCACGAACGCTATCTAGTTGAGAAGAAATTTAAATGTCCTGTAATTGTGGTTGACTATCCTGCAAAGATCAAAGCATTCTATATGCGAATGAATGATGACAATGAGACAGTTGCTGCCATGGATATTTTATTCCCAGGAATTGGAGAAATTGTGGGTGGGTCTCAACGTGAGGAACGTCTTGATTTACTGCAGAAAAAGATCAAAGAATTTAATATTCCAGAAGAAGAATTATGGTGGTACGTAGACACCAGAAAGTACGGTACGGCAGTGCATAGCGGTTTTGGCCTGGGATTTGAGAGGTTGATCATGTTTGTGACAGGAATGGGTAACATTCGAGATGTTATTCCGTTTCCTAGAACACCACAGAACGCTCACTTTTAAAACGCTATATATTTATGTTAAGACAGAACCTCAATCAGAAACTACTTCAAAAATTATCTCCTCAACAAATTCAGTTGATGAAGTTACTTCAGGTTCCTGTCACATCTTTAGAGCAAAGAATTAAAGACGAGATCGAAGAAAACCCAGCTTTAGAGGAGGGTAAAGAAGAAGAGGTATTAGATCATGACGATGCAGATGAGAAAGAAGATGAATTTGATTTATCGGATTATATCTCTGACGATGAGACACCATCTTACAAGCTTTCTGCAAAAAACACAGGTCCGGATGATGAGGATAAATCGATTCCTATTTCTGTAGGGAAGTCGTTTCAAGAAATCCTTACTTCTCAACTCGGACTTCGTAAAATTTCAGATGAAGATAACACCCTTGCACAGCACCTTATTGGGAATTTAGACGACGATGGTTATATCCGTAGAGAGTTAGAATCTATTGTAGATGATATTGCATTCGCGCTAAATATATCCACTACTGTTGAAGATTTAGAAAGACTTTTGAAAGTGGTTCAAGACTTCGATCCTGCTGGAGTAGGTGCCAGAAACTTACAGGAATGTCTAGTAATTCAAATAAAAAAGAAAGCAAATTTTGATAATAGTCAAGAAGTAAAGAATGCTTTAGATGTGCTAGAAAATTACTTCGATGAATTCACGAAGAAGCATTACGACAAAATTCTAGCAAAAATGGGGCTTGTAAACGATGAGCTAAAAGATGCTATAGATGAAATTTTAAAGTTAAATCCACGACCAGGAAATTCTTTAGGTGAAACACAAAAAGCAAGTCAACACATAATCCCAGATTTCCTTCTTAAAAACGACGAAGGCAAATTGGTATTAACACTGAATTCGAGAAATGCGCCTGAACTACACTTGAGTAGAACCTATTCGGAAATGCTTCAAGGCCTTGCTTTAAATAAGGGAAAGAGAACCAAAACGGAAAAAGAAGCCATCACTTTCGTTAAGCAAAAAATAGATTCTGCCAATTGGTTCATCGATGCCATTAAACAAAGACAACATACATTACAGTCTACTATGTCGGCTATTATCGATTACCAAAAAGAATACTTTCAAGATGGAGATCAGACAAAGTTGCGTCCAATGATTTTAAAGAACATCGCCGAAATTGTTGAACTCGATATTTCTACTATCTCACGTGTTGCGAATAGTAAATACATCCAAACTCCATTCGGTACTTTCTTATTAAAGACATTTTTCTCTGAGTCCCTATCTACAGATAGTGGAGAAGATGTTTCTACCAAAGAGGTTAAAAAAATACTTTTGAACTTTATAGAGATCGAGCCAAAAGACAAACCTTTAACAGACGAAAAGCTGACGAAAATTTTAAAGGAAAAGGGTTACAATATTGCACGAAGAACGGTTGCAAAGTATCGCGAGCAACTTAATATCCCGGTAGCTCGATTAAGAAAAGAACTTTAGGATGCAGAAATCTATGTTGGCTAACGCCATAGCTTATCTTTTTCATCCATTATATATGCCCACTGTAGGGTCATTGCTTCTTATTTACTTAGCTCCATATTTCTCAATCTTTATAGCTCCACCTGTTGCGCAAATTATAACTGCCACCTTATTATTTCTCACCTTGGTATGTCCAGTAGTTGTAACCATTTTTATTTTACGCGGAAGAAACAACGATACACTCCATCTTCAAAGTGTAGAGGGTCGAAGGTTACCATTGGTATATACTCTACTGTTTTATACCATAGCCTGCTCCGTCTTAAAGAGCATTCCGGGTGTTCCAATAATGGTTTACCTCTTTACTTTGGGATGCACATTTACCGTTCTGATCGCATTTATAATTAGCTTTAAATGGAAGATTAGCACCCATATGATGGGCATAGGAGGAGTAATAGGAATGTTAATCGCTATATCCTACATACTAATGCAAAGCTTGGAAATGTTAATCTTAGGAGCTGTTCTTATTGCAGGGTTTGTTGGTTATTCCCGGCTTAATTTAGAAGCCCATTCCCCATCTCAAGTACTTTCCGGATTTGTTGTAGGAGTTGCTTCCCAGCTGATATTGTTTCTTTAGGATTAAATCAGGTTAGTTCTAATTCTGCTTAATCTCTTAGTTTAGATAGCAATCTTAGTATCTCCATGTAAAGCCAAATCAAAGTTACCATAAGGCCAAAAGCAGCATACCACTCCATGTATTGCGGAGCTTTGTTTTCTACGCTCTTCTCGATAAAATCGAAATCCATCATTAAGAACATAGAGGCTAAACCAACTACAACAAGCGAGAATCCTATGCTCATTAGAGAGTTTCCGTGCATGATTCCCATGTCTCCTATACCGAACATACTTAGCATAAATGAAAGGAAGTAGAACATCATTAATCCACCTGCGCCTATCATTGCAATGGATTTAAATTTTTCTGTGACCTTAACCAAACCAGATTTGTACAAGAACAAAAGAGAGAACAAGATTGTAAATGTTAATCCAACTGCGTTAAAAACGATACCAGGATAAATACCTTCAAATACTGCAGAGATAGCTCCCAAGAACAGACCTTCCAATACTGCATAAATTGGCGCCAACAATGGAGCGAGATGCGCTTTGAATACTATTATTAGCGAAACAATGAAACCACCAATAGCTCCACCGATTGCCCAACTAAGTGGCATTTCGCCGGTATTTGAAACCATGTCCCAAGTATAATATGCCGAAGCCAATACCAATAATCCCATGATACCGATTTTATTAACGGTGCCATTCATGGTCATTAGTTGACTATCGGCCACATCGATATTAAATCGTTTTTCGTTTAGAATTGGATTACTTGACTTCATTAAATTCATATCACTTCCCTTTTATAATTTTACTACTTCCTTGAATACGTACTAAGCATGTAGACGATTAAGCAAGACTTTTATTTTCTACTCTGCGGCTTTCTTATTCAATACTACATGCAAAGTTGTTCCAACAATAAGTGCGATTGCACTTGTTCCTAAACCAGAATTAGATTCCATGCCAATGGCTTTACTACCCATTAAAATTGCTACTCCTAAGATGATAACTCCTATTCCTATTAATTTCATAATATTATTTTAAGGTTGTAAAGTACTTAAAAAAAAATTCGCCATGCAATTTGTATTTCTATCTCAACGCCTTAGTCTGGCAATATTTAAAACGTACAAAGGTTTATTCCATTAATTATATTTGATAGCTGTGCAAGGTTTTCAACTAATCTATCGTCTACCATATAAGCGCTAAAGAAATGCTCAGACATGTCTGATGAGGAAATAATAAAAGGATGTTTACAGGGAAACCTGTTCGCACAGAAATGCCTATTCGAAAAGTATAGTAGAAAGATGCTGGGCGTTTGTTTTCGATACTCTACAGATAAGCAAGAAGCCCAAGACATTCTTCAAGAAGCCTTTATTAAAGTTTTTAAAAAACTAGATACCTATAAAGGAACGGGGTCTTTAGAAGGATGGATTAGACGAATCGCCGTTCACACGGCAATTGAAAATTTTCGATCTAAGAAAACAAAACATGAAGTAGATATTGAAGATGCAGAAGATGAAGCGAATACAAATCCGGAAGTAGAAGCACAGATGAATGCTGATGACATTATGAAGTTTATTAATCTCCTTCCCGACGGATACAAAATGGTATTTAACCTTTTTTCGATTGAGGGATATAGCCATAAAGAGATTGCTGATCGACTCAATATTTCGGAGAATACTTCTTATTCGCAGTACTCTCGTGCTAAAGCACAATTGCGAAAATGGCTACAAAGTGACAAAGAATCGTTTATGAAAAGAGTGATATAACATGGCGGAAAACGACAATATAGAAGACCAACTGCAAGGAGCATTCGAAGAATTCGAAATGGAGCCCGACGATTTTGTTTGGGAAAACATTGAAGCGGAGCTAACGGAATCTAAAAAGAGACCTGCAGCCTATTGGTGGAAAATGGGATTAGCTGCTTCCTTTATAGGAGGTGTTTCTATAGTGGCGACTCAGTTTATTTTACAACCAGCAGCCGTTTCGGAAATACCTGTTGCAGAAATCGAGATGAATAAAAGTGTTGGGCAACTGATAACAGCTTCGAATGAAATTTCAGAAAATGACGAGCCATC
>JABSPR010000148.1 GCA_013214975.1 Flavobacteriales bacterium | reverse complement strand
GTTGTTACTAGTGCTGGAAATCTCGCTGTAAATACAATAACGGTTAATACATCTATAGCTGATGTTGGCACACATTTTATCGCTTATCAAGCAGAAGATAATGGAACACCTTCTGGTGTAGCTTACGACACTTTAGTGATTAATGTATTTAATTGCTTGTCTTCTGGAGATCCTGCTTCCCTTTACTTCGACGGTGATGATGATCACGTGGTTATAGAGCACCATAGTGAATTTCAAAGCGGAGGAGAAGGCACTTATAGCGCATGGGTATATCCAGAAGCACCAAGCGGGAGCGGGGAATGTCCTTTTATGTATAAGGATGAGCAGTTCTTTTTGGGTTTAAATTCAAGTAATAATGTCCCTGTTTTTAAAGTATACATTGATGAAACATGGTACTCTGTTAACGGAACTACGAACCTTACATCGTCAGAATGGAATCACGTGGCAGGAGTGTTAACCGGATCGGAAATTCAAATAATTGTTAATGGTGCTCTTGAGGGAACTGCTTCTGCAAACGGTGTTGCTAATACGAGTACTAGTGAACTCTATATCGGAGCTAACTTAAATTCGGGTAAATATTTTAAAGGTAGACTGGATGAACTGCGCATGTGGGTACATGCTTACACTCCAGACGAAATAAACGAGAATCGATTTGAATTAGGTGCAGCGTCATCATCCTATTTAAAAGCACATTATAAATGTACTAATGAAGTAGTGCTAACTAATTCAATGGCAACAAATCATGGAACGTTAATAAATTTTGATCTTTCGGATTGTTGGAAACCCAATTATGCAGGTGTATGGAATGGTTCCGAGAGCAGTGATTTTAATAATAAAAACAATTGGGAAGAAGGCCTAATTCCCGATCCTGTTGGTAGCGGATCACTTGAGGCTAACCAATTCGTAATTGTAAAACCTGTTACCAGTGGCGCGAATAGTCTCGTAATTGACGAAATAATAGAGGTGAATAGTATAGTGTTTAATGATTTAAATAACACTTCGTTAACAAGTGACGGACATTTGAAAGTTTTAGAAAACTTGTACAGCTTTGGTTCGATAACGAACTCTGGAAGTGTAACCTTTAAAGGGACAATTGATCAGCATATTTATGGAGAAAATAATTTTAACAATTTGAACATTGATGCCAATGTATTCCTACAACAAAATCAGAATATACTAGGTGTACTTACCTTAAATACTGGAATATTAGATGTAAACGATAATGAACTAACAATAGTATCAACAGAATATCAAGCAGGTAGTGTGTTTCATAATTCAGGAAATATAAACGGAAATGTCACAATGCAACGGTACCTTAATCACAATGCATCATCGTTTGGATGGCACTACATGACATCACCGATTAGTAATGCAACAGCACTGCAAATAGATGACGACCTTTCACTTATAGGTTTTGGGAATGGACCAAGAGGCTATCCATGGCCAAATTTAATGCTGTATGATGAAACTAATTCAAATGCAGATGAGAGTTGGTGGGGAGCAGATAATATTGATACTGAACTTCAATCAATGGAGGGTTTTGTAATCTATGTGCCTAAAATAGAAAGAATGATTGATTTCACGGGAGCTTTAAATACAGGCTCTATTTCTAAATTAATTACTAATTCTGGATCAGGAAATCCAGCAATAGACGGGTGGAATTTTATTGGTAATCCTTACCCCAGTATAATCGATTGGGATTTGGTAGAAATACCTTATTTAATGGCCAATGCATTTTATATTTATGATTACAACAACGAAAGGTATATGAGCTATGTTGGTGGAATTGGAACTAATGGAGGTTCAAACAAAATTGCCACTATGCAAGGGTTTCTTGTTAATACTTCTAGCACCACTACATTAGAATTAACAAACGACGTGAGAACTTTGGGCGATAATGCATCTATATTTAAAAGTGTCAATCAAGATATTTTGCTAAGAATTAAAATAGAAGGGAATAATGTTTCAGACGAAACGGTGATTAGGTTTAAAGACGATGCCACAGCTAATTTTGATTTGGAATACGATGCTTACAAGTTAATTGCTGGTGGTAAAAGTTCCAATTTATACACAGAACTTGGCGACGATAAAATTTCTATCAACTCTATTCCAGCACCTCTTGCTGACGAAATAATCCCATTATTTTTAGAAGTTGGATTCACTGGAGATTATTCTTTCTCTTTATCCATAGAAGGAGATTTGGATACAAATATTCAAGTTTTCATTAAAGATTTACAGGAAGACATTCTATACGATATAAATTCTCATGACCCGTATTCTTTCAGTTTTAAAAAGACAGATACCCGAGATCGGTTTAATTTGATCGTAAAGAAAAGTTCCAATACGTTGAAAGGGGAAAATTCTGAGCTTAGCGTTATATATAGTAATCGTATGTTGAGTCTAACTGGACTAAAGGGCTCATCTTTTATGCAAATAATCAACATTACTGGCCAGGTGGTTGAATCAATGAATATGAGCGGTAATTATCAGAAGAATATTTCTTTAGAGGACTTTACTATGGGGACTTACATAGTTCACCTCGTTTCCAATTCTGGTACAATAGTAAGAAAGATTGTTATTAATTGATTTAAACAACCTAGAATACATTTCAATCCCAATACATAATAAATGGGTTTAAATGGAAATCCCTGTTAGTTATACAATGAATGTTGGATGTAAAGTAATTTAAGATGAAAAGAAGGAGCGCGATTTTTATAATCCTAATGGGTAGTTTAAGTGCCGGTATTTTGACTTATACTGGTATTAACTTTCATAAATTGAATAGAAAAAACAATCTGCTAAAACTTTCTAATTATGAGAAAATGTTGGCAGAATTGGTTAATCTAATACTGCCTCGAACTAACACTCCAGGCGCAGAAGATGCCCAAGTGCATCTTTTTATCATTCTAATGGTTGAAGAAT
>JABSPR010000147.1 GCA_013214975.1 Flavobacteriales bacterium | reverse complement strand
GGGTCAACGACGCGTCTTCGGTCAAATGGTTGGGTAACGGTAATGAGGTTTACTGATTTAGTGTTCACGTTAAATGAGGCGAATGATATTGAAGCTGTGTCTGATTATAGTGGTCTTGGTTTTCTGCTGAATGTTATACCGATTCCTAGTGGTGGTTCAGTCAGGGGAACAATGGTATACAATAGAGTCTCGGATATTTAATCATGGGAAACAAAGTAATACTACTCGTCTTGTGCATCCTATGTTCTGGTTGCTTTAATTTGACACGATCGTTATCTGAATCTCAGTATGGTAAAAATATTTATTTATACGATTTCAAACCGACTAAAGCTGAAGTATATGACAATAAAGATTATATTAAAGTTCTCTACACTCAGGATAGTATTGCACAGATTGCTAATATTCCATGTGCCGCATTTGATGTAAAGGGTGATTTATATGTATTTGAGGTTAGTCGAACTAATAATCACAATAAAAAACCCTTAAGGCTTGCGAAGATTGCTCAGGACAGTGAGTCAACCTGTGACATTTTACTTTTTAAACACAATTATAAAAAATATAAAATAAAGCTCAATAGAGAGAGTGTCTATTATAGGGTGAGTGAAAAAAAGAAGGTAAATGTCGTCAAACATGTGATCTTATTTCCCATCTGCATGGTATTGGATGTGGCTACAGGTCCGTTTCAGATTGGCTCAGAAATTAGTCGTATGTTTGGTCAACATAAAAGGAAGTGTTATAACAAGGTATTTGACCGAAGAGTCGATTCCAAAAGCAGGTAGGCCCAATGTTGTAGTTTAATTGTCTAAGGCGGACGAAATGGTTTATGTGTTGATTTTTTTGGTATTTATGTGTTTAGCTACAGGGATACCTGCTTGGATTACTAATGCGAAAGTTGAAGGAGTAAGGCGGAGTCGGATGTTACGCCGCTCACAGGCAAATGGGATCCAACTTAATCTTCCCGAGAGTAATTGGAAAGATGGGTCGATTGATGTAAGACATATTGTGTTCCCATTTCTAATGAGGTGGGCCTCCTCTATGAGATACTCTGTATATATCGTGTATGGTATTTTTATGGTCGTTTATGGTGGTGAGCTGATAGATGCCATCATACCAAGTCGAAAGGGTGCTGAATTTACGATACTTGTTGTTGGTATGTATTGCTTTCTGCCATATTTACTTGGTTTTATCCCATTATTTATCATGAAATCCACAAAGAAGGCATACTATTTTATTGGAATATATCCATTATTTCTCATTCTGATAATGGCGACATTGATTTTCTTGTCTTAATTAATTACTATCAATCTGGAGGTGTATTTTGAATTTAATTAAAATTATGGTTTTGTTTTTATGTACAATGATGCTGAGTTCGTGTTTTATAACTACAAAATTGTGGAGAAAGAGACATATACAGGTGGAAACGGAGATATGTAATACGGAGATAGTCGTTGGTCGGATTCAATTCAATGAATCAAGTGGAAAGTTACACTTAATTGGGGATAATAAAATGTACATCATACAGAATACTGAAAATAAATGCAGTGACATTATAGAGTTGATTAACTTAGGTGCCACGATTAAGCAGGGTGTGTTTTCCCCTTACTGTAAGCCTGGAAAAAAACAAGGAAAAAGACGAGATTCAAGGGGCATCTGCAGATAGTCGCATCATTTGATGATGATATAGATAGGAATAGACGTATAAAATATTTGTTTAGCAAGTTTAAAAAAATGGATGATGAAAATAAAGTTTGGGATAGTTGCAATATAGACGTAAATGGGGCATATCTCAAATATTTAGGAATTGGCGGAACAAACACCTACTTAGATAAGAGTTTTCTTATGACTTATTCATACACCAAGGAGACACAGAATCGCAGCCGTTTTCTAAACAGTACATTTGGGAAGGTAGTGCTGACTCCAGTGGCAATTGTGGGCGATGTCGTTACGGCTCCATT
>JABSPR010000146.1 GCA_013214975.1 Flavobacteriales bacterium | reverse complement strand
TCCTATTTTATCAATCTTTTTAATCTCAAAATGATCAACCAAAAACTCTGGCAATATCAACTTGAGAACATTTAGTGACTCCTCTTCCATACAGCCAAAGATAAATATCTGATCACCACACACAACTTTTTATATTGAGCCGAAATAACTTATGCGATTTTGTTTTAGCTTTGAAGTAATTCAACACATTTTCTACCATTCTTCATGAGAATCGACATTATAAGTGCAGTTCCTAAATTGTTCGAGAGCTTTTTTGACCAATCAATCGTGCATCGCGCCCAAGAAAAAGGCTTGTGCAAGATTGTATTACACGATTTAAGAGATTACACAACCGACAACTACAAGAGTATTGATGATTACCAATACGGTGGTGGCGCTGGAATGGTGTTAAAAATAGAACCTATTTTTAAATGTTTGGAAAAATTAAAGTCAGAAAGGAGTTATGATGAAATCATCTACATGACCCCAGATGCCGAGATTCTCAAACAAACCACACTCAACCATCTTTCTACTGTTCAAAATATTATTATTCTATGTGGACATTACAAAGGAGTGGATCAAAGAGTTCGCGATTTATACATTACCAAAGAGATATCAATCGGTGATTTCGTCTTATCTGGAGGAGAAATACCTGCAGCGGTTTTAGCCGACGGCATTGCACGTTTAATTCCAGGAGTATTATCCGACGAAACCAGTGCCCTCACTGATTCATTTCAAGACAATTTACTCTCTCCTCCTGTATTTACAAGGCCAGAAATATTTAACGAAACAGCTGTACCTAAGGTGCTT
Organism: Flavobacteriales bacterium; assembly: GCA_013214975.1. NCBI lineage: Bacteria > Pseudomonadati > Bacteroidota > Flavobacteriia > Flavobacteriales > Flavobacteriales bacterium. The sequence continues at coordinate 4,732 of JABSPR010000146.1, read as the reverse complement.
TTGAGCGGTAATCAAAAAGAAATAGATAACTGGAGATACGACAAAGCAATCGAAAGAACAGAAAAACTAAGACCGGGTTTAATAAAAGATTGAGTTTGATGCAATATTAGCGGGGAAAATGAATTTATTTCTTTAATATTGCAGTCCGAATTTTACAAGAAAATATAGACGACATGAATGCAGTAGATTACGTAAATGACTTATTGATACCGAGAACGGATCACCCAGACTTTAAAGCAGGAGACACTGTTACAGTATCTTACAAGATTAGAGAAGGCGAAAAAGAACGTATTCAGCTTTTCCAAGGTATTGTTATTCAAATTAAAGCGGCAACTTTTACAGTTAGAAAAATTTCTAACGGAATCGGAGTAGAAAGAATTTTCCCAACAACTTCACCAAATATCGATAACATTAAAATTGATAAGAAAGGTAAAGTTAGAAGAGCTAGAATCTTTTATCAACGAGAAAGAATTGGTAAGAAAGCTAGAATTAAAGAAAGAAGATCTTAATAAGATTTTAACGATATTAGAAAAGCCTTGGAAACAAGGCTTTTTTTATTTGGAGATAATTACAAATTCCGTTCTTCTATTCTTCGCCCTCCCCTCAGGCGTTTTATTAGAAGCTACTGGCTGAGATTCACCTTTTCCCTTAAAAGTAATTCTACTCTTTGCTATACCTTCCTCTATCAAATAATTAGTCACCTCTTCCGCTCTCAATCTTGACAACTCTAAATTATGCGCATTATCGCCTATATCGTCCGTATGGCCATACACAGCAATTCGAATACTCCGATTAGATTTTAAATAGTCTATAAATTCAGCAATAACGAATTCAGATGCTGCAGTTAAGATCGCTGAATCTGTCTCAAAGTAAATATCATTTAATTGATATGCTTCTCCGATCGCAATTGGCTTCACTTCAAAATCAATAGTAGTTGGGGTTTTAAATGAAGCATCCTTAGTTGATATAAACTTTGAATTAAACGCACTTCCATCGCTCTTTACGGAAAGAATAAATTCTTCTTCGTCTTCTACTTTCATCACCATCGCATAACCCCCATCTATAGAATCCACATCAATCGATAGCTTGTCGCGTGAGCTAGAACTCCTCAACTCTAAAGAAGCATTTTTTAAAGGTTTTCCGTCTTTCCCTTTCAAATTACCTTTAAGAAACATCACTTCCTCTGGTCTTGCTTCTTTATACAATTCAAAGGAAAACAAATCCAAGCCACCTAATCCTTTCAGTTTATCCGAAGAAAAATATCCAGTTATACCATCGGTGCTCACATAAAACCCATATTCATCGTCGACAGAATTAATTGGATATCCCAAATTTTTCGGTTCGGCCCAAGTTGAATCCTTGCTATTATATTTAGAAAAGAATAAATCATATCCCCCTAAACCCTGATGCCCATCATACCATTTATCACTTGCAAACCTATCCGACGATGAAAAGTACAATGTTTCACTATCTGGGTGCATAAAGGGAGTTTTATCATTACCTGCAGTATTTATAGGTGTACCGAGATTCACAGCCTTTTGCCATTTACCCACAGAATCTCTCTCACTTTTATAGATATCAATCCCACCCATACCTTCCTTCCGAATACTAGCAAAATAAAGAGTCTTACCATCACCAGATATCGTTGGCTGAGACTGCCATCTATCGGCATTAACTTCTTTACCCAAAGCTACAGGATCACTCCATGTCATATCCATAACTTTTTTATCGTACTTAAGATGAGAAACGAATATTTCACATTTCAATTCATCATTAGTTCGTGTATGGCACACAGCGAGAAACATTTCCTTATTATTTATTGAAATAGCCGTTGCACCTGTATTTTCCCCAGGCTGATTAAAAGGAAGTTTCATTTTTGCTCCTCTATTAAAGCCATTATCAACAAGTTCGCTTTTCGTAAATTCTTCCACGTTTCTAGTAAAAGAAAAGTCTTTACTCTTTTTATTAAACCTTCGTGTATAATACACACTCTCCCCATCGGGGGCTACGATAGACAAATACTCATCCGCTGCAGAACTTACCCCTTCAACCAATTTCGGATCAAATGGGACTGGGTTATCAAATTTATCTTGAAAAAACAAAGACTCGTTTAAAAGGAACTTTGCCTCATGTCTATTCTCGTCGTAGTTTCTAGTATTATATTTCTCGTTTCCCTCCTCTTTAAACTTCACAAAGCCATCTAAATAAAAAATAGCCTTCTTATAATCTTTAAGAGAATGAAACATAAGCCCGGCGCGGTAGTACGGCTCTGAATGAAACGTGGGACATGCTTCAATAAGATCCACATACATTTTTAAAGGTTTTTGTAATGGCAAAGGCTTTTTCTCATCAGTATGATGCAAAAAAGTATAACTAGCTAATTTATATTGAGCATCAAGATAATCTGGCTCGACCTCCAACAGACTCCGAAGTTCTTTCATCTTCATTTGCCTAGCGACTCTAGAATCAACTATTTCGTTGTATTTCTTCCTAGATTTCTTGCCAACATCCTGCGCGCAACCATCAACAGCTTCATCGCCATCAGCAAATCCAAAACCAATAGTCGCTAATAAAAATAGAGCCAAAAAGGCTCTATTAAATTCTCTCACACCTATAATCATCTTCTTCTCCTCCCCACTCTATTTAGGTTTACCAAATAAGCCTTTCAATGCATCCTTTGCTTGCTCTTTAACATCTTCTTTAGCACTCTCTTTTGCTTTCTGAAGTCCCTCTTTCTTTAATCGTTCTAGCTCTTTCTTTGCTTCAAGCTTTCCCTTCTCCTTCAAATCTTGCCTGGCCTTTTCTGCCTCTTGTCGAAGCTTAGCTTCTGCTTGCCTCTTCAATTTATCAGCTTCCATTTTCGCCTTTCTTTTCATCTCCTCCTTCGCCTTGTCCAACTCCTCTTTTGCTTTATCCTTTAAAGCTTCTTTAACTCCGCCAGAACCATCTTCACTTTCCCCAAACCCTTTCTTGATTTCCGGGTTAGAAACCGTTCCACCAACATTTACATTCATTTTAATATAATCTCCAGTAGATATATTTAAGCCAACACCACTTGCCTGACCCAAAAGACTGTTCATTGCAGCGTTAGCTTGTCCACCTAACTGGCTTTTTGCAATTTTAAACTGCATCAAATAATCAATCGTTTCATCAAAACCATTTGATCCTTCAATAACTACTGTTGATTTACCAATTGGAACCGTAAATGGATTAACGTTAACTCGACCGTCAACAAACTTAAACGACAGTTTGATATCCGAAAAGTTAATCGGATCCATTTTAAATTTATCCGCAGCCTTCATAACAGCGTCTAAAGGTTTGAAATTCTTAAGTTCTATTTCGTGTGTTTGCATTCTACCACTACCAGTTAACGTTTCATAAATAGGTTCCATCTGCTTATCAAGCGTACCCACAACGGCCATTTTACAATCAAATGTACCTTCCATGCTCTTCGCAATTGGAGCCATTTTCTCAACAGTATTCAATTTATCTGCACATTCATGTACATCAAAATCCTTGATATTCATTCTGAAATTAATAGTAGGCGCCTTTACATCTTTGGTTTCATAGAATCCATTAAGAATCATTGACCCTTTCATTAAATTCATATCTACATTTTTCATTGTTATCTTCTGGTTTCTTACCACGATTCTTCCATCAATATTTGTGATATCAATATCATCGTAAAGAACCTTTCCTAATTTCGCATTCAGTACAAAATCAATATTCTCTGGCACTTCGATAACTTCATAAGGCTCTTCATCAACTTCCGAATCACCAACTTCCTCCTCGCCCATCATTTCATTGAGATCAAAAACTCTTGATGTCATTTCAAAATTACCTTTCAACGTTTCATTCTCCTTGAATGCATAAGCCATGTGATTTTGAATAGTACCATTTGCTCGAACATCAGAATTTCCAACAACAACCCTAAAATCTTTTAATTCCAAGAACTCAGCAGAAAACGCGAAGTCCATTTTTTCAATTTGTACGCCTTCTGGGAAATCGGCACTTTTATAATTCATATCCATAATGATCATATTTCCTGAAGCATCAAATTCATGATATCTCTCTTTCTCTATAGAAGAAAGTTTTCCATCGAAATTTATATCTGATACGATCTCTCCCGAATAAGATTCTCCTTCTTCCATTGGAATCACATCTTGTAATTGGTCCAAATAAATAGTCCCATTCACGCCTCCTTTCATATTCGGATCCGATACAGGAGTAGAAACATATAAATTCATATCGAATGGATTACCACCTAAATCGATGTGAAATTTAGACAAGTCAATAATCGTATTATCGTCTGATCCTCCAGGGTTAGAAATATTCATGGCTATCTGGATATTCTTAGCAGACTTAGGCAAATCAGGATACTTAAACATTGCATCCTCAACTGTCATGTTCACATCAAACGCCGGGTATGATTCACCATAAGCACCTTTTGCAGTTCCACTAATTGCAACTTTTCCACTGGTTTCAATATCCTCAAAATCCTTTGCATACACTGCTGGAACAAGAGAAAGAATGTGTTTAAATTGTGTTTGCTTCGCTTCGAAAGACAAATCCATATCTATATCATCTCCAGGCATAGCAAGCCATCCGTCAAATCCAAATTCTAGCTCATTCACGCTTAATGTATTTTCATTAAAAGTGTATTTTGAATTCACCATATCGATATCGATATCGAACTTAGAGTTCAGCGATACCTTATTCAGGTATTTAACGC
>JABSPR010000145.1 GCA_013214975.1 Flavobacteriales bacterium | reverse complement strand
CCATTCTCATTTGTCCATTGGGTATAAACAATCTTGCCATTCTCTACATCAATGTCGTTACAACATACATAGTTCAGATTCTTCAATGCGTCCTTTCCTTGAACCAAAATCTTCGACATGAAAGACATTTCCATCATGATCACATTGTTTCTGCAAGCGTAATGTTCGGCAGCAACATGCTCAAAAGAGCTCTGTCTTTTATATGTCCATTCTACTTGTTTCTCTACCCCTTCTGGTGCATACCAACAAGGAACTTCCCATCCAGCACTTTGAATAAACACCGCACCATTCGCTTTTAAACGATCATAGAGAACATGCTTCTTCATTTCACGTGCTGTCTCCATTGGTTTGTTTGGGAAATGTATTTTATACATCTCGCCAATCACCTCAACACTTCTGTCTTTTCTATATTTTTTATTTTGATGCACTCGATGGAATCTATCGATATTCATTCCTGTGATATCTATATCCGGCAAACCATCCACAATTAAATTGGCCATAGCACTTCCCATTCCACCGCCCATCAAAATACCGAGTGAGTTAAGTCCTGCTACTACAAAGAAATTTTCTACCTCTGGGTACTCTCCAAATAAAGGGGAAATATCCGGCGTAAAGCTTTCAGGACCACAGAACATTAATTTCAAATTAGCTTCTGCAGCAATTGGCAAACGTTCTAGAGCACTCATTAGATAAGGAAGCATTCTATCCATATCTGGTTCTATTTCCCCAAATACAAAGTTGTTGTTTACTTTATCTAACGACCACGGTGCTGAAATTTCCTCGAAGAAACCAACCATTAAATCGCCAACTTCTTCTCTATAATAAGACCATTTAGATGGATCTTTTAAGATTGGCAAGTTCGGATCAATCTTCATTTCATCACTTTCCATGATGGCATAGTAATGCTCGATTGCTTGAAGTGGTGTTATACATCCGGCCATTTCGCCGATCTGACGCGCCCACATCCCAGCACAGTTAACCGCAACCTCACACGTAATTGTTCCTTGATCTGTTTCTACAGATTCTATTCTTTTATTCTTAACATTAATTCCCGTTACGGTAACATCTTCCAAAATAGTTGCACCACCAGCTTTTGCTCCTTTGGTAATTGCCATGGTTACATCCACTGGATTAATCCGAGCCCCTTCAGTAAAGAAACCTCCAACAATGTCATCCACGTTTGCCATAGGCCACATGTCTTGCACTTCCTTAGGAGAAAGTTCTTCCGCCTCAATTCCGATCAATCTATTGAATGTAGCCTTTCTTCTTAGGTCGGTTGCATAATGTTCGTTAACCGCAATTTGAATCATTCCCGATTCTTTAAAACCAGTTGCTTGGCCAGTTTCCTTTTCAATATCACGGTAGAGTTCACGGGTATACTTGGCCATTTTGGCACCAGTTTCAGTCATAAAACCAGATGTTACCAAACCTGCTGCATGCCACGTGGTACCAGAAGTTAGCTTATGTTTTTCTAATAGCACAACATCCGTATAACCACGCTTCGTAAGATGATAAGCTATATTGGTTCCAATAATTCCACCCCCTATAATAACTACCTGGGCATGACTTGGAACTTTACCCGTGCTCGTATCACTCATAATTCTACTTTATTTTATAAACCAAACTTTATTTGTCGCCAGAATAGGCTTCTGCATCTTTGTAAGGGAACCACCAGAAATCTTGTTCTGATACATTTGGATCAATCATCGCAAGTTTTGTGTGACGGAAAGTATCTAATCCTTCCGAGCCCAATTGACGTCCCATTCCGGAATATTTTTGACCTCCAAACGGACCTGCATCGTTATCCAATAGTGGAGCGTTGATCCAAATCATTCCGGATTCAATCTCATTAACACCTCTTAGAGCTTCCTTTAAATCCGTTGTATAAACAGTACCGCCTAATCCAAATTCGGATTGATTCGCAAACTCAATCGCTTGATCAAAGCTTTCTACTTTACAAATTGGAGCAACAGGACCGAAACTTTCGTTGTGCATAATGTCCATGTCTTGCGTTACACCGGTAAGAACTATTGGTTGAGTCCACCAACCCTTATCCGTACCCTCTGGCTTACCACCTCCATATGCCACAGTAGCACCTTGACTTATTGCGTTTGCAATAATGGCTTCATAACGATCTAATTCTTTCTTAGAAACCATTGGTCCAATATCTACTTTATCTAATCCATTTCCGACACGAAGCTTACTTACCTCAGCAATTAGTTTCTCGACGTATTCGTCGTGAATATCCTTGTGTACATAAAACCTTTCGGCGCTAGTACAAACCTGACCACAATGAATGTTTGCCGCAAATGCTCCACCTCTTGCTGCGATATCTAGAGGTGCTGATGGCATTACAATAAATGGATCATTACCTGAAGCTTCAATCGTACATCGTTTAAACAGCTTTGCACATTCTGATGCTACAATTTTTCCTGTAGGCACACTTCCAGTGAATCCTACCATATGGGTGTCTTTGCTCCCAACCAATTGGGCTCCAACTCTACCATGACCAGTTACACATTGCACCAATCCTTTAGGAAGACAATCAAACACTTCTAACATCTTTAAGCTTGAAAGTGATGTTAATTCGGATGGTTTTAATATTACAGAATTACCTGAAGCCAACGCTGCTGCTGCACTCCAAACAAACAAACAGAACGGGAAGTTATAAGGCATTATGAGCGCTACAACTCCAAGAGGTTCTTTTATCGTGTAATGCAATTGGCCTTCAACAGCTGGTCCTAATACTTTACCGTTTTCATGACGAGCTACTTCCGCGTAGTAATCCATTGCGGTAATTGACCAACTAACTTCGTCGAATGCTTCCTTGTAAGGTTTACCACTTTCGCGTGTAAGTAACTCCGCCATTTCCGGCTGAATCTCTCTCATTCTTCGAGCCGCTTCATGAAGTAATTCAGAACGGTGAAGGTGATCTGTTTTCTTCCATTCTTTTTGAACTTGGTTCGAAGTCGCAATTACATTCAATACTTCTTGTTCAGTACAATCAGCGTATTTCCCAATCACCTCTTCATTCGCAGAATTAATTACATCAAATAACTCACCGCTACTTTTCACGAGTCCTTTGTCAGAAACATAAGAACCACTGATATTACCTAACTGATCAACAACCGACATACTTTGTATATTTTATTAGAAATAATTGAAATATTATTTCTCCTAAAATTATTAATTATAACCCATAAAAATGCAAATGAAATCAGGCTATGTAACCACTTCTTAAAAGATTCTGAAACAGTTAAAATATATTGGTTCTATATTCGTCAACAAGACAACTAACCTTTATAACGACATGAACAAAGTAGTACTAGTGGCCTTATTGGCGGCAGCGTTCATTGCTTTCGATAATTACATTTTTCAAGCGGTTAAAGTCGCATCTGATTCTGCGAGCGATCAAACATCGAAATATATAAAAATAGGGTTCATCGGAATTACTGTATTGTCGCTCTTTGGTCTAATAATTTACAACCTAATACCAGCAGAGATAATTGGAGATGGCACACGGACAATCATAATGGTTGGTTTATTTATCATTTATGTATCCAAACTTATTGTACTACCCTTTTTACTTGTAGATGATTTACGAAGAGGAGTAACATTTCTCATAAGTAAAATTCAACCCAACTTAATTGCAATAGATTCTGGTACAGGGATTACTCGATCTAAGTTTATTATTCAATTGGGTTTGGGTTTAGCAGCAATCCCTTTTGCCTCCTTAATATGGGGAGTAGTATCTGGTGGACACGACTACAAAGTAATAAATCATAAGATTGCCTTGAAGAACCTACCTAAAGTATTTAATGGATTGCGAATAGCACAGATTTCAGATATTCATTCAGGGAGTTTTTACAATAAGGAGGCCGTTGAACATGGAGTTAAAATGTTACAAGATCAAAACGCAGATGCTGTATTCTTCACCGGTGATTTAGTTAATAATAAAGCTGAGGAAATGAAAAATTACATGGACACTTTTGGAAATATAACCGCTCCATTGGGCGTCTACTCCGTTTTAGGTAATCACGATTATGGCGACTATGTTCAATGGGAAAGTCCAGCTGCTAAGATCAAGAATTTAGAAGATCTCAAAGCAACTCATGGCAATCTAGGATGGCAACTATTAATGAACGAACACGTAATGTTAGAGCGAGAAGGTGAAAAAATTGCCATTCTTGGTATTGAAAACTGGGGAGCGAGAGCAAATTTTCCAAAATATGGGAATATGCAAAAAGCAAATTCAGGTACTGAAGAAGCTAAAGTAAAACTGCTTTTATCTCACGATCCGAGTCATTGGGATGCTGAAGTAAGAGAGAAATATAAAGACATCGACATAATGTTTGCTGGACATACACACGGTATGCAATTTGGAATTGAAATAGCAGGGATAAAATGGAGTCCTGTTAAATACTTATACAAACAATGGGCTGGCTTATACCAAAAAGCAGATCAATATCTTCATGTAAATAGAGGATTTGGGTTCCTTGGTTACCCAGGCCGGGTGGGAATTCTACCTGAGATTACTATAATTGAGTTAGAAAAGGCATGATTCAAACTCACCTTATCCTGCTTAAAACTAGACTTTTAATGGCAAGTCATGTTTGGGTCTCTCAATATAAAATACTTACTTAGTATGAATACGATATTAATTTTCAAATCTACTTAAGTAGCAATATAAATTCCTCTTGAAATTAGAAACTAATATTTGTACTCTAGAAAAATTTGATGACGAACTAATCGTTATGCGAATGATTGAGGAATATATTGTTTCCTTGACTGACCTTCATGAAATTCAAAAATTATTTATTCGATTAGCATCCGAAGAAAAAAATATAAAGTTCTAGTGGTACCTGGTCCTTATGGAGGCTTAGATAAGGAATCTAAAGGGGTTGATATGTTGGAGATATATAAAAAAACCAAATCGATAAGATGGCTTTGGTGGTTCCAAAGCTTAGACAAAGAATTTTAGCAAGGATCTATTTTAGTATAGTTACCAAGCCTTCATATGAGTATGTTTTCTTCGACAATGAAGACAAAGCCAGAGAATGGTTGTATAAATAAAAGCGTCTGTTCTAGGCTATTTCTCTTGGTATTACAGCCAAAAGCAATTAATTTTCTATTCTAAATTTATTCATACCACATCTATGGAACCAACCATTTCTGAAAATTCAATTGCTTTTTTAAAAAAACTTAAAAAAAATAACGATAGAGACTGGTTTGCAGATAATAAGCCCGAATTTATTATTCATAAAGAAAAAATGGAAGTATTTGCGGAGGCCGTACTTGGCGAGATGAATAAACACGATAATATAGAGACCATCTCAGGTAAAAAATCGCTATTTAGGATTTATCGCGATGTTCGATTTTCAAAAAACAAAGCACCTTACAAGACACAATGGAGTGGTCATTTCAAACGTGCAACGGCTGCATTACGAGGTGGATATTATTTCCATATCGAGCCTGGTAACTGTTTTGTTGGCGGAGGATTTTGGGGACCTAATTCAGAAGATATTGGAAGAATCCGTGAAGAGATCGCGGCAGACGATGCATCGCTTCGAAAAATTATTTCCTCGAAATCATTTAAAGAAAATTTTGGACAATTAGAAGGTGAGCAGGTAAAGTCGGCACCACGTGGTTATGCAAAGGATCATCCGGCTATAGACTTGCTTAAATACAAGCAATATATTGTTTGGAAAAAATTTACAGACAAAGAAGCACTCGCCCCTAATTTCTACAAAGAAGTAAGCACGACTTTTAAAGCAATGCGTCCCTTTTTCGATTATATGAGTGTGGTACTTACTACTGATTCAAACGGTGTTTCTGTCTTGAAATAAGAAAAATACCCCTAAGGAGTGTAGTAAGAGTACTTAGACAGTTTTAACTATTATTTTGAAGAATCAATTTTTTCCGTTTTCCAAAAAGCTAATTATTCTTATCCTCACAGTTGTATTGGCTACAAAGGCAATATCCAGTGAATGGGTGGATCCACCTGCAAACTTTCCCATGATCACTACCAATATAATCGGAGAAGTTGCCGATGGTTACCTTTTCATATCAAACACTGTAGAACCCAATATAGCTTATCACTATATCGTAGATAACAACGGAGATATTATTTATTATGGTCTTGGAAATTTTGTTGATTTCAAAAAGGTCTCCGACACTACCCTCAATTACTTTGATCGTGATAAATTGAAGCATTTTCTGGTTGATGAAGAATATGCTCCAATAGATTCTTTCGCTTGTGGGAATAATAAGGATACAGATTTTCATGATATTTTTTTTAGAGAAAATGGCAACCCAATATTAATATGTACTGACGAAAATTTATGGGACACTGTATTTATTGGTGGCGACACCCTTCTGAATATGACGGTAAGAGGAGACTATGCGCAAGAAATTGATAAAGATTCCAAAGAAGTACTTTTTGAATGGGATGTTTGGAATCATTATTCTCCCAACGACAATAGGCATGAAATCGGTGGTCCAACCACCAATGTAGATTACGTCCATGGAAATTCGGTTTGGGAAATGAGCGATGGAAGTTTATTGTTCTCTAGTAAACGCATGGACGAAATCACAAAAATTAATATGAATGATTCCTCTATAATATGGAGGTTAGGTGGTAATAGCAATGACTTTACTTTTGTCAACGACACCGGTTTCTGTTCGCAACATGCTGCTCAGGAACTTCCTAATGGAAATATCTTGCTTTTTGATAACGCCAAATTTACAGGGGTACCTAGAGGTGTTATTTATGAAATAGACACTACCCTATTTACGGCAACTTTAGTCCAAGAATTCACAAACCCTCTTGTGAGCTATTCGCCCAACAGAGGTAATGTTCAAATGTTAGAAAATAATAACGTATTAATATGCTGGGGTGGAGTTTCTACTAATAGCCCAAATGTTAGCGAATTTGATGAATTTGGAACAAAGGTATTCGACTTATATATCGACAGCGGAAGTTCAGGTAACAAAATAAGCTATCGCGGGTTTCGGTTTGTCTGGGAAGAGGATCCAATTGGCTTTATTGAATTATTTGAACAAGAAGGACTACAAGCGCAGCTATATCCTAACCCTGCTTCCGAACAAACGAGTATACATTTCAGAATCCTTCAACCCGAATTTATGCAGATTGATGTTCTAAATAGCAGAGGACAACTAGTTAATAATGTTGTTGCTCAAAACATGTATCCAGGTATACATAAGGTCCCAATTGAAGTAGGCCATTTGACAGCAGGCATCTACTTTTGCACGATACATACATCAACATCCAAGGAGCATATAAAATTCATAGTCATAGACTAAAGAATTGTACATATGTCTATACTCCCAATAGACAACGGCAAGGATGTTAAGCATATGTAAATATCCTACCAACCGCATATTTTATATCCTGTAAAGTCGCTCTAGATTTGTGATCATAAAAGAAGTAATTGATCATGGTTTTAGAAGACGAGAAAAGAACGCATATTGACTTATGGAAAGAAAGTGGCTTATCTAAAAGAGCCTATAGTATAGAGGCCAAATTGGCCTACAAAACTTTTTCCAACTGGGTAAAAAAGTATGACCCCACTTTTGTTGCAGGGTTAAAGAAGTCTAAAAAAACACCTACACCATTTATTCCAATTGAGGTATCTAATCCAATTGATTTGGTTTCATCGGAGCATACAAGTATTGAGATTAGCTACCCTAGTGGAGTTCGAATGAGTTGTCCAACAAGTATGAATCTGTCTCAATTAAAGGCCCTGATAAAGTTGTATTAGTATGTTTAGCCTATCACCTCACCACAGATTTCATTTATACATTGTACCCACTGATATGCGCAAGAGTTTCGACGGCCTATCTGGCTTAATAGAAAACAACTTACAGGGTAATCCCAGAAGTAGAGATGTGTTTATTTTTATCAATAAATGTAGAGACAAGATTAAGCTGTTGCATTGGCAGGGCTATGGATACGCTCTTTATTACAAACGCTTAGAATCGGGTACTTTTGAATTACCTGATTATGACGATATAGAAGGAAGCATAACTGTTAACTACACCCAAATTGTAATGATAATTGACGGACTTTCGATCAAAAATATTCAAGTGAGAAAGCGCCATGATTTTCAAACTAATCCTATCGAAATCACCTAATTTTTTCATCTATTATTATACAGTAAGAACCTTGATAGCAAAGGAATTAAGAGTGATTAATGAATGTATTTTTACAATACATTTATTTCATGGATTCCTCGTTAGAACATCTGTCCAAAGAAGAACTGATTGACCAATATGAGCAGCTTCAGACAAGCAAAGACCAACTTCAATCAGACAAGGATCATTTACAGTACCACTACGACCAGCTTCGTAGATTGGTATTTGGCACTAAGCGAGAACGCTTTATAAAAGCAAACAACCCACACCAACAAAGCCTTCCTTTTGAAGAGCAACCTATAGAGGACACTCAATTAGTAAAGGAAGAGGTAAGTTACCAGCGTAATAAAAGAAGTAAGAGAGAAAATCATCCAGGAAGAAATGCGCTTCCAAAGCACTTACCAGTGGAGCAGGTTGTAATAGAACCTAAGATTGATATAAGTCAGATGATTTGTATCGGACAAGAAATATCCGAGCGACTAGAACTTATTCCAGCAAAGCTGTTTATTCAACGTAGTATTCGTCCTAAATATGCTTTGCCTAAAGCAGAGCCAAACGAAGATGTTAAATCAATTGTAATTGCAAATTTACCATATTGGGCCATAGAGAAATCCATTGCAGGCAACAGCCTTTTGGCCAGCATCTTTGTAGATAAGTTTGTTGACCACCTACCTTTTTATCGTCAGATAAGCAGGTTTAAACGAGAACAAATAGACATTAGATCTTCCTCCATTGATGGTTGGCAAACAAAGCTTACCATATTACTAGAACCACTATACGACTGCTTAAATGGACAGCAAGAAAAAAGGTAAGACCCACACTAGTTACCATTGGGTGTATTATTCTCCTCTTGAGACAATGGTACTGTTCGATTATCACCCCAGTAGAAAACGAGAATGTGCAGAACAAATGTTAACCTATTTTAAAGGCTATTTGCAAACAGATGGCTATGTGGCTTATGATGTATTCAAAAACAGAACAGGTATCACCTTATTAGGGTGCATGGCGCATGCTCGAAGATATTTTGAAAAAGCATTGGACAACGATAAAGTCAGAGCGGAACACGTACTGGTTAAAATACAAAAACTATATGCCTCCAGAAGAGAAGCAAAACAAAATGAATACACCCATGAGCAACGTCATGCATATAGGTTAAAATATTCTCAACCCATTATGGAGGCGTTGATCAAATGGTTAATAAAAGAGCAACCGGCAACCACTCCTAAAAGTCCTATAGGAAAAGCCATAAGGTATACCATAGGT
>JABSPR010000144.1 GCA_013214975.1 Flavobacteriales bacterium | reverse complement strand
TATTTTTCTATTCCTATTTGTTTGGGGTTTATGAAAAACGAATCTTTCGAGATGTTTGCAGGCGTACAGGCTGGTTTTAAAATGGGTAGTAATTATGTTTTTCGTATGTACGATTATTTAGGAGGAAAAAAGAGAATTTCTAGAGATTCGGGTGTTTTGCAAATGTCTAATATCGACTTTGGACTTAAAGGAGGATTTAATGTTAAAATCAAAAAAAACACATACATAGGTGCTCTTGCTTATTACGGGTTATATAATGTTCAAGTAGAAGTAGGAGACGGTAATACCAGAATCAGACATTATAGTTTGAGTTTAACCAAGACAATCCGTTAGCCGAAAAAGTAGTGCAAATTAAAATAGATAAATCGAATGGGCAGTTTTAAAACAACACAAGAGATATGAAAAAAAATGACATGTAATGAATTGGGTGGAGCTTGCGACTTAGAGTTTAGAGCAGAAACATTTGATGAAATGGCGGAACAAGGCAAGAAGCACGGAATGGAAATGTTTCAATCGGGAGATGAAGCACACCTTAATGCTATGAAAGAAATGCACGGCCTGATGCAAGACCCGAGTGCAATGATGGAATGGTTCGAGAATAAAAGAAATGAATTTGAAGGGCTTCCTGAAAGTGAGTAACAACGTTAATAAAAAAAACTAATAAGATGTTTCAACAAATAGGTGGTTCCTTAACCGATATATTTATACTAGGAGTATTTATTTACTTAGCACTTTTACTGCACGAGAAGGTAATATCGAAGAATGAAAAAGTAATTGAAACGGTGGCGAAATTCCAGACAAGCAAAATGGCTTACGCCTTAGTATGGGGAGGAATTGCTCTTTACAGTTATCAGATAATAATAAAAGTTTTGTAATTGAAAACAGGCTTAATTATATCGCTCTTGTTCTTCTTATCCAGTTGTGGTCCTGCATCTCTAATAACACAATTTAATGGTTATTCAGACACTGAATTAAATCTCCCCATATATATAGAAGGGATTATTTATAAAGATGCCCGAAAGAAAGTAGATCAAAGCGTGATCGAGTTACCTTCTGTTTTTGCCTCAAATCAGGTAATAAAACATAATCCGATATTAATTCCTTTTCATCAAAACGAAATGTCAAGGGTTATTAGGTCACATTGTAAGGGAGGAAAGGATACAGCATCTGTTCTTATTATCATAACAGATTCTTATCAAGAGTTTTCTGCAACTTGGTGGCAACAAACAGAAAAAGCACATGTGGAATTAGATATGATATTTCAATTGAAAAACAAGTATAATTATTCGGCAAATTCTAAAGCAGAATATTACATTTCTAGTGGGAATGCGAAACCGAAAAGGTCTGAAACACTGTATCGTATTGCATTAAAGAATGGGGTTCATAAGGCTCTTGAGATGATTCATAAATCCTATATTATCGGCGAAAGCATTAATAAATGAAACTAGATTCGTTGTCCATTCAAATGATGTATTGATATTATGAAAGCATATATTTTAAAAACCTATGGTAAGCCGAAAGAAGTATTAAACCTTCAGGAAGTTGATAATCCTGAGCCTAAGAGAAACAAGGTTCTTGTTAAGGTTCATGCAACTACAGTCAACGATTACGATTGGTGTATTACAACAGGTAGCCCATTGGCGTATCGGCTTTTCTATGGGCTTTTTAAGCCAAGAAAGAAGTTGGCAATTCCGGGTATGGAGTTATCAGGTATTGTAGAGAAGCTTGGGGGTGATGTCACAAAGTTTAAACTTGGCGATGAAGTTTATGGAGATATTTGGGAATATCAAAAAGAGGCAAAAAATATTAATTAATGGTGGAGGAGGAGGTGTCGGGTCATTTGGACTGCAACTCGCTAAGCTTTTTGATGCGCACGTCACTGGGGTGGACACCGGTGAAAATCTAGGTGCCATGAAAAATCAAGGATTCGATGAGGTACTCAATTATAAAAAAGAAGACTTTACAGCCAATAGTAATTTATGCGATCTAATTCTAGATTGTAGAACAAATCGATCTCCTTGGAGGTATGTCAAAGTACTTAAACCTAAAGGGAAGTATGTTTCTGTAGGAGCTAGATCAGGAAAGCTATTATTAATGTTTGCGTTAAAACCATTAACTTCTCTATTTACAGGTAAATCAATACAGCTAGTAGCGCTTAAAGGCAATAAGGATTTGGATTATATTAGTGAGTTGTATGAAAAGAAACAACTACAGTGTGTAATTGACGGACCTTATAGTTTTGAAAAGTTACCCTGGGCAATTTAATATTTCGGGGATGCTTTGCATCATGGTAAAATTGTAATTTCAGTAAATTAAGTCAGGAGATAAAAACGAAAAAGATGAAATTAAACATAGCACTGGTAGCATTAATTGGAATTGCGTTTTCCTCTTGCAATGAGACACCAGAAGTAAAAACAGAAACGATGAGTGATAATGTTTTGTTAACGGAATGGGATACTCCATTTGGCGTTCCGCCATTCGATAAGATTAATAGTGAAGACTATTTTCCAGCAATAGAAATTGCTATCGCCAGACATAAGGAAGAGATAAAGGGGATTGTCGAGAATACCGAAGCGCCAACTTTTGCTAATACAATTGAGGCTTTAGAATTAAGTGGGGCTGATTTGAATAAAGTGTCTTACGTGTTTTATGAAGTGGCTGGAGCGAATAGGGATAGTGTGCTTCAGGATTCAGAGAAGAGATTAGCACCGATTATGACAAGTCATTCAGATGATATTAATCTTAATCCTGATCTGTTTAAAAAAGTTAAGGCTGTTTATAAGCAAAGAGAATCACTTAATCTTGGTCGAGTAGAATTGAGATTATTAGAAGAGACGTACAAGGATTTTGTGAGAGCCGGAGTAAATGTAGAAGGAGAGGAGAAGGAACGATTAAAAGAGATTAATAAGACATTGGCTGAGTTGTCTCAAAAATTTGGGGCTAATCTATTAGAAGAAACCAATGATTTCGAATTTCACACCAATAACAAAGAAGACCTGGGTAACCTTCCATCAAGCCTAATTTCTTTAGCTGAAGATGAAGCTAAGACAAGAAAGCACGAAGGAGGATATTCTATTACGTTGCAACGTCCGAGTATAAACCCATTCTTGCAGTCCTCTCCCAATAGAGATGCTCGTAAAGTTTTATTTGATGGATATGCAATGCGAGGAAATAATGGCAACGACAATGATAACACATCTATCGTTTCTCAAATGGCAGCGTTGCGTGCGGAACGGGCACAACTCTTAGGATTCGAAACTCACGCACATTACAAGTTGTCTAATTCGATGGCAGAGACTCCGGATGCCGTGTTCGGGTTTATGGATAAATTATGGCCATCTGCACTGAAAATGGCTAAAGCAGAGCGAGAAGCTCTTGTGGCTAAAATGAAGAGCGAAGGTGTTGATGGGCATTTTAACGGAAGTGATTGGAGACATTTTGTTGAGAAAGTTCGAAAAGAGCGATATGCGTATGACGAAGAGGAAACGAGACCATACTTCGAATTTAATGCTGTAAAAGCAGGAGTATTTCAATTGGCTGAAAAACTATTTGGTTTGTCTTTTAAAGAATTGAAGGACATTCCTCGGTATCATCCCGAGCAACAGGTATTCGAGGTACTTGATGCAGATGGTTCTCACCTTGCTGTACTCTACATGGATTTCTTCGCTAGAGAAAGTAAAAGAGGCGGAGCATGGATGAACGAATTACGTGGTCAGTCTAACGTAAATGGCATGATTAGACCGATTGTTACAAATGTTTTTAATTACCCAGCACCTTCTGGTGATGGGCCTTCCTTATTATCTTTCTCTGAGGCCGAAACGCTATTCCATGAATTTGGACATGCCTTAC
>JABSPR010000143.1 GCA_013214975.1 Flavobacteriales bacterium | reverse complement strand
TAATAAGGTAGAATCCGGATCTACATCATATCCAACAAGTTCTGCGTTAGCTGACGGTGCAGCACCCATTATAGCACCAGCCACAACAGAGTAACCAGCTATTTGCTTTAATAAATCGTTAGTTTTTTTCATATAAGAAAATTTAAAATTGTTTGTGTATTCGGTGTCTTTTTTCGAATACCCCATATTATTGAACTTACCCTGAAAATTTCATCTAAAATAAGGCAAAAAAAAAATCCCTTGTACATAACAAGGGATTTAATATTTAACAAAAACGAATATTATTGGATATAAACCTTTTGAGTTTTAGAACCCCCATTTACGTCTACCTTGATAATGTACAGTCCTGCAGGACTTCCATTAATTGCAAACCTTGTAGTAGAACCAATTATTGGTTCCGTTTGTACGATTTGACCAGCAGCGTTAATTACCGATGCTGTTCCTTTTGTGTTGTCAATACCTGTTAGAGTTACGTTTACATTTCTTTCATGAGAATAGATAGCAACTCTAGATTCAAGATGTTTATCTGCTTCTATAGAAACCGTTTCACAAAGATTTGTAGGTGCAAATTCTACTGCAGTAATATCGCAAACAGCTCCAGCCCCAGGAGTATCGTTATACGCCCATGCCTTAACAGTATAATCCCATCCATCAATACCAACGTCCATTAGAATCCATCCATAAAATTCAGTTGTTTCCCATGTTGTATCGTTAACGACAACATTATTGAAGGTTAATGAATCTCCGTCTCCAGCTGCGTTAGATACAACAACGGTATCGACCATTAATGAATCTCCGTCTCCAGCTAAATTAGACATAACCGATATCGTTGAGTCTCCCCATGTAACAAATTTTAACCCAAGGTACTTGTCAGTTGAGCCTCCCCATTTTCCCCATGAATTGCTTGGGTCGCCATCATACCCCCAAACAAGCCAGTGAGAGCCAGAATTCCAAGCAATATCTCCCTCGATTGGCGACTCATTAGCAGTCATGGCAAACGATGCGTTGATGGAGCTTCCAGATGAATTTACTATCGGAAAATTATAGGTCCAGGAAGTTTGGCCACTAGACGAAGAAGTATACTGTAAAAACTCCCCTGCAACTTTGTTTGATTCGTAACCATAAAGTATGAATCCTTGTCCAAGATCTGTTCCCGTTGTTCCCACGCTGGCGCCGAAACTAAATTCTGGTGCGCTGTTACAGTGTTCTCCTACATTATTAATGTTTATTGCATACCAGCCAGTATCCTGCGGGTTAAACCAAGTTGAATCTGGGTCAACATCGTAGCCAACCAGTTCAGCGTTTGCAGTAGGCGCAACACCCATTACAGCGCAAGCTACCATTGAGTAGCTAGTCAGTTGTTTCTTTAAATCGTTAGTTTTTTTCATACACGTGTTTTAGTTGAATTGGTGTCTTAAAGTTAAGTGTATTCTGCTCTTTTGCAAATACTTATCCGGATTATTGATGTTTAATGCGGGTTTAATAAAATATTATTTGAATAGGTTTTGGTAACAGATTGTTTAAAATCAGGAGGTCTTGTATAGTGTTTGGATTTAATACTGCTTGTATTATCTAAATGATGTTTGAATGTCAATCGTTAGGTAGGTGTTGGTTTTTCTGATTTAATTCAATCGGTTATTTAGGAATAAGAGATTGATATGGGAATAGAGAAAAGTTTTTAACATCCGAGTATTTAAAATATATATAAATAATTGTAACTGTTATAGGAACTTATTTGTATACTTGTTCAATTACAAACCTAAAATTATTTGTTATGGCTGAAGGAAGATGCATGAAATGCAAAAAACAAGTTGAAATCAAGAACGCAGAAGACGTTGTGATGAAAAACAAAATGAAAGCTATTAAAGGCGAATGTCCAGATTGCGGAACTAAAGTATTCCGAATAGTAGGGAAAGCATAGTAAATAAGATAGCCCGATTAAGGGTTTCTTATTACTTTTAGTTTCTTGGAGTTATTATAATGAACGAACAGTATCTGTTAGTTCAGATAATAATTGAGACTTTTTAGATTCAGTGTCTTGTGTTGAAAATTCGATTTTTTCTACGAGATTCTGAATTTCCTCGTCCTCAAAAGTTGACTTCATGTTTTCTATGATGCTCAAAACATCAATGCATACTAGGTAGTCGCCATTGAGTGCTATATCGACGAATAAAGAGAGATACTTACTACAGTCATAACCAGTTTGCCATAAGGCAGTTAATAATTGGTTATGAATAGAACTGTATTTTTCTACCTGTAAGAACAAAATCATTAATTCAATTGAAGCTGTGTCCTTTAGTTGACATACAATGGTTTGGATTCCTTCTTTTATTATATCCTTATCTGTAGTTGAAAGAACATGAATAAGAGCAGGCATAATGCTTTTATTACCGTCCTCCATTATTTTATCTAATGCCTTTATCACAACTTCTTCATCAGAAGAATATAGTTCTTCGATTATTTTTTGATCTTTTTTTGTGACTTTTAAGTCAATTGCATCACCCATAATTTCTTGTTCCAAATATTGCAGACCCAATCCTTACCATTGTACTTCCCGCAGCTATAGCATATGAATAGTCTGATGACATTCCCATTGATATCTCTTTAAAAGAATTGATGTTTGAAAAATAAGTTTTTTTCAGACTGTTTGAAAATTCTGTTAAAGACTCAAATTCCGTTTGTATTAGTTTATTGTCTTCTGTATTGGTAGCCATTCCCATAACACCAACTATTCTTATATTTGTCATTTCTAGATACTCTTCAGAATTTAATATACTTAGCGTATCTTCTTTAGAAAGACCAAACTTAGAATCCTCTAACCCAAGCTTTATTTCTAAAAGGCAATCTATTATACGATTGTTCTTTAAGCCTTCTTTATTTATAGTCTTCAACAGTTTTATGCTTTCTACCGAATGAATAAGACTAACAAAACTTGCTATGTATTTAACTTTGTTGGTTTGAAGATGACCGATCATATGCCATTCAATGTCTTTTGGTAAAGCATCTTCTTTTGCAGCAAGGTCCTGAACTTTGTTTTCTCCAAAGATGCGTTGCCCAGCATTATAAGCTTCTAGTATATCGCTATTGGGTTTCGTTTTTGAAACAGCAACCAGTTGTACTGATTTTGGTAGTTCTTTAAGCTTATTACTGAGATTGCTAGCAATGCTCATAATGGAAGTTTTACATGATCTTATAAACAGTCATTCCCATACATAGCTTTGGTTCTACCCAAGTGCTTTTCGGAGGCATGATCTGATTATTATCTGCAAGGTCGAATAGCTGTTCAGGGGTAACAGGGTAGAGGCCAAAGGCAACTTGACAGTCTTTGTTTTCAACTGCTTTCTGCAAGGCGCTCATGCCTTGGGTGCCATCAATAAAGCTTACTCTGTTATTTGTTTTAAGGTCTTTAATATTCATT
>JABSPR010000142.1 GCA_013214975.1 Flavobacteriales bacterium | reverse complement strand
TAAATGCTCTTTCTCAAGTCTAATATCCTCCAATAGGTAAGTTTTGAATTCTGTGTAGATCTCAACTGCCTTCTCTTTCTGGTTGTCTTTGGATAATGCTTCTCTGTAATGATAGTAAGCTTCATTAGGAGTGAGTTCTTAAAAAGATTCATACCTACCACTGAAGTTGCTAAATAGTCTACAGCGAACTTGTTTACGTCCATTCCTAAGTTCAAATAATATATTCCTAAAGAATAACCATAGTATGTGTTTCCTGAATCAATACTCAAAAGATATTCATACTGACTTGTTACATCAATATATCGAGTCCCTTCTATCAGCTTTTTAGCGGTCATATCGGTAATTTTCGATTGACCTTTAATATTAATAGAATTAAGGACTAGAATAAATTCTATTAGGCTACTTGTGATATTTAAATTCTTTATAATATTTAAGGTTATTTTTGATTTATTAGTTGCAAATATCTGTTAACTAGAAGATTGTACGGGTTAAGTAAATGTTCTGTTTCTTTTTAATCGGAGTAATTAAGCGGATTGCGTATTATAAATATATTCCACATTCTTTAACTCAATAAATTATTAAAAGGACATTAATAGTTGCCATATTATGATTTTTGTGGCACGCTAATTATTGCTATAAAAGCTATTCCTAATGTTATGAAAATGTGGGTTATCCAATTGTATAATAGCCTTGAAGTAAAAGTTAATGTGCTTGCATTGAATGAAGAAGCCAATTAGGCTGATGTTGAAACTCTTGCCATTAATTTGGGTATTAAGACATATCAATTGGAAATTATAAAAGGACAGAAATCATTGGAAAAGAAAAATAGAATTTTGATTTATTACAATCCTTTTGAACTACCTTGTTTTACTGGTGTTTGCGTTGATTATTTGATTACCTTTGTCCTCCATTTTTAAAACGTGTAGATTGAACAATTTTAGCAAACTAGGGCTTTCAGATAAAATTCTTGAAGTACTTGATCAGATCGGGTTTGATACCCCAACTCCAGTACAAGAAGAGGCAATTCCATTATTGCTTAAACAAGATCCTACTGATTTCATCGGCTTGGCTCAAACAGGTACAGGTAAAACTGCTGCTTTTGGTTTGCCATTAATTGATTTGATCGATATCGACAACAGAGCTACTCAAGCTCTTATTATGGCTCCTACAAGAGAGCTTGGTCAACAGACCGCCGTACAGTTAAAAGACTTTGCGAAAAACCAGAAAGGTTTAAATGTGCAGGTTGTATATGGTGGTGCTGCTATCCAAAATCAGATTAAAGCTTTAAGAAGTCCTACTCAGATAGTAGTGGCAACTCCAGGTAGATTATTAGACTTAATTAAAAGAAAGGCAATACGACTTGATGAAGTAAAGTATGTTGTATTAGATGAAGCCGATGAAATGTTAAACATGGGCTTTAAAGAGGATATCGATAACATATTGTCTTATACAAGGGATGATAGAGTTACTTGGTTGTTCTCGGCTACTATGCCAGCAGAAATCAGAAGGATTACCAAAAAGTACATGGATACGCCTTTGGAGATTGCGGTTAATACAGAAAACAAAAATAATACTGATATTGCACACAAATACGTGGTTACAAAGTCTACAAATAGAGTAGCGGCTTTGTGTAGATTCCTTGACCTTCAACCTGAAATAAAAGGAATAATGTTCTGTAGAACAAAGCGTGATACCCAAAAAATTGCCGATGATTTATCAAATGACGGATATCATGTAGAAGCTTTGCATGGAGATTTATCTCAAGCGCAAAGAGATGCTGTAATGAGAAAATTTAAAAGTAAATCGATGCAACTTCTTGTTGCTACTGATGTTGCAGCAAGAGGGATTGATGTGAATGACTTAACACATGTATTTCATCATTCTCTTCCTGATCAGTTAGAAAGCTATACACATAGAAGTGGACGTACTGGTAGAGCAGGAAAAAAAGGTATCTCATTGGCTTTTGTCAATTCTAGAGAAGGAAGAAAAATTAAAGACATAGAAAGAAAGAACAAGATTGTTTTTGAGAAAATTGAGATTCCAAATGTTGCTGAAATGAAAACGACCAGAATGAATAACTGGGCGAAAGAATTAGTAGACATGCCAGTTAACGATGCAGCAGAGGAAACTCTAGCGGAACTACAAGAGCAATTTGCTGATTTAACTAAGGAAGATATTCTGAAACGACTTATCGCTTCTCAATTGAAGGCCCTTATGGGACGAAGTGGTGGAAGTGGAAACTTAAACGAGACACAAGGAGCATCAGGAGAAAGAGGAGAGCGTAGAGCTGGAAGAAGAAGTGAAGGAAATCGATATTTCATCAATGTTGGAATTATGGATGGACTTACCAAGCATGAATTAGTTGATTTTCTTGCTGAAGTATCCTCTGTAGATAGAAATGCTTTTCAGGAGTTTTCGATTCAGAAGAACTGCGCATACTTTGATGTTGCAGAAGGTAAAGACACTGGATTTGGAGAAAAGTTTGATGGCGTAGAAATAGAAGGACGAGAAGTACGTGTAAATCGTGACGACAGTAGAGCTCCAAGAACTGGCGGAAGATCATCTGGTGGTAGAGGCGGTAGATCTTTCGGTGGCGGCAGTGATAGAAACCGATCTGGTGGTGGAAGTAGAGGTAAATTTAGTGGGAACAGACGTTCTTCTGGAGGAGGCGACTCACCAAGAAGAAGTAGTGGTGGAGAAAGCCGATCTAATTCTTCAAGTTCTAGAAGAAGGAGATAATCCAACAATAGTTTCTAATTGGAAGAAACGTCCAAACATATCTTATCGAAATCTAGCTATATAGCTGGATCTCAATGCCACTTAAAGCTGTGGTATTCTAAGAATCGACCAGATTTAAGAGAGCCATTAAGCCCAATGATAAAGGCTATATTCGAGCAAGGTCATCGCGTTGGAGAACTGGCTACTCAGCTCTTCCCTGGAGGAGAACTGATAGAATATCAGTATGGAAAAACAGCGAGCTCAATTGATTTAACAAAGAAGAAAATTGAGGAAGGTTGTTCTATAATATATGAGGCATGTTTTCAATTTCAAGGGGTTTTTATTGCAATCGATATTCTTGTAAAGCAAAACGGTAAATGGAACGCTTATGAAGTCAAGAGTTCTGCAAGCGTTAAAAGAAGTAATGTTAAAGACGCTGCCATTCAATATTGGGTGATGTCAAATGCAGATTTAGAAATAAGCGATATTT